>NZ_AKJI01000121.1:0-31195 GCF_000282415.1 Pseudomonas sp. GM60 | reverse complement strand
CCCTGTAGGAGCCGGCTTGCCGGCGATGGCGTCCTCAAGATCGCCATCGCCAGCAAGCTGGCTCCTACAGGGGGGGGCGTTGCCGATTTTTTATCTGAGCCACCGGAGACACCCGTGCCACCGTTGACCACCCGTGAGATTTACCAGCTATTGCGCGACGCCGCCCTGGAGGTTCGTCCCCTGCGGCTGATAGGCGAACCTTCCGCATCCGGCCTGGTGCAGGTCGACATCGAGGGTTGGCAGCTGACCCTCGACGTCGACGACAACCACTTGCGCCGCTGCCAACGCTGCCAGAGTCCGGACGGCCGCGAGGGCCTGTTCGACAATTGGCAACGTTACGGCACCGACCCGGTCAGTCTGCTCAGCACCTGGGAACTGGCACAGATTGAACGCCTGCTGACCGAGTTCAAAAACGCGGTTTGACCGCCTTCCAGTCCGGCTTGTAACGCTGCATCTGTTTCACGTCATCGCGCTGGCGGATGCCACAGGTCAGGTATTGATCATGCAGCTTGCCCAGTTGATCGTGATCCAGTTCCAGACCCAACCCCGGCGCGCGCGTGATTTTCACGCAGCCATCGACGATCGGCAGCTTGCCGCCCTTGATCACTTCTTCATCCGGCTCCTGCCACGGGTAATGCGTGTCGCAGGCGTAATCCAGATTGGGTACTGCGGCCGCAACATGCGCCATCGCCATCAGGCTGATGCCCAGGTGCGAGTTGGAGTGCATCGACACGCCAAGACCAAAGGTGTCGCACATTTTCGCCAGCGCCTGCGTGTCGCGCAGCCCGCCCCAGTAATGGTGATCGGCGAGGACAATCTGCACGCTGTTCAACGCCACGCTACGCCGGAACTCGTCGAAATCGGTGACCACCATGTTGGTCGCCAGCGGCAGCCCGGTACGCTTGTGCAGCTCGGCCATGCCGTCGAGGCCCGGCGTCGGGTCTTCGTAATATTGCAGGTCATCGCCCAGCAATTCAGCCATGCGAATCGACGTTTCCAATGACCAGTTGCCATTCGGGTCAATGCGCAACGGGTAACCGGGGAAGGCCTTTTTCAGCGCCTTGATGCACGACACTTCGTGCTCCGGCGGCAGCGTGCCGGCCTTGAGTTTGATGCTCTTGAAACCGTAGGCCTCGATCATCCGCCGTGCCTGGGCAACGATCTGCTCTTCGTTCAGCGCCTCGCCCCAATTGTCCGGTTTGTACGGCGAATCGACATGCTGCGCGTACTTGAAAAACAGGTAGGCGCTGAACGGAATCTCGTCGCGAATCGCCCCGCCCAGCAAGTCCACCAACGGCACGTTCAACGAATGCGCCTGCAAATCCAGGAACGCCACTTCGAACGCCGAATACGCATTGCTCACTGCTTTGCTGGCATGGGAGCCCGGTGCCAGTTCCGCGCCGGCAATGCTCGCCGGTTTGTGCGCCGCCACGGTGGCCTGGACGATGCGTCGCAGTTGATTGAGGTCGAACGGATCGAGACCGATCAATTGCGATTGCAGTTGCTGCTGGATCAACAGCGCCGGCGCATCGCCGTAACTTTCACCGAGACCGATGTAGCCATTGTCGCTCTCGATCTCGATGATCGAACGCAGCGCGAACGGCTCGTGAATCCCGCTGGCGTTGAGCAGCGGCGGATCACGGAAAGCGATGGGGGTGACGGTGACTCGTTTGATTTTCAAGAGGCTGCTCCCTTTGGACCTGAGCTCAAGGCTTGATGACTGACTGATTTTACTGGCATTGCGATGTCGGCAGGTTGGCCGCTCAACACGCGAACGGGATCACCACGCGGGGCGGTGCGGGCAAAGAAGATCACCACCGCCGCCACCAGCGAGGTGGCCGCCAGCCCGTAGAGACCGCCCTCGATGGAGCCGGTTTTTTGTTCGAGAAAACCGAACGCTGTCGGGGCGACGAAGCCGCCGAGGTTGCCGATGGAGTTGATCAACGCGATCACCGCCGCGGCGATGCGCGCATCCAGATAGCCCTGTGGAATAGGCCAGAACAGTGCCGAGGCGGCCTTGAAACCAATCGCGGCAAAACAGATGGCGACGAAGGCAAAGACCGGCCCGCCAGTGGTGGACATGAACATGCCGAATGCGGCGATCACCAGGGTCAAGGCGACCCATGCCTGCTGGTATTTCCATTTGCTGGCCATGGCGGCGAAGCCATACATCGCGACGATGGAAATGATCCACGGAATCGAGTTGAACAGGCCGACCTGGAAGTCGCCGAGGTTGCCCATTTTCTTGATCATGCTCGGCAGCCAGAACGTCGCGCCGTAGATGGTCAGGGCAATGGAAAAGTAGATGAAACAGAACAGTGCGATCTGCTTGTCGGCGAGCAATTTGAACATCGACGGCTTGACCGTCTGCGTGGCTTCGCGGGCCTGCTGTTCGAGGGCGATGGCGCCCACCAGTGCGTCCTTTTCTTCCTCGCTCAGCCAATTCGCCTGGCGCGGATGGGACTGCAACCAGAACCAGACAAACCCGCAGAGCACGATCGAGGCGAAGCCTTCGATCAGGAACATCCACTGCCAGCCGTGCAGGCTGAAACCGCTGACGTGCAACAGCGCACCGGACACCGGCCCGGAAATCACCGAGGCAATGGCCGAGCCGCTGAGGAAGATCGCCATGGCCTTGCCGCGTTCGGTCGACGGCAACCATTGGGTGAAGTAATAAATGATGCCGGGGAAGAACCCTGCTTCGGCCGCACCGAGGATGAAGCGCAGCACATAGAAACTGGTTTCGCCGCGCACGAACGCCATGGCCATGGCCGCTGCGCCCCAGGTGAACATGATGCGCGTCAGCCAGGCGCGGGCGCCGTAGCGTTGCAGCAGCAGGTTGGAGGGGACTTCGAAGATTGCGTAACCGATGAAGAACAGCCCGGCACCGAGGCCATAGGCTGCGGCACCAATGCCGAGGTCGGTTTCCATGTGACTGCGCACGAAGCCAATGTTGACCCGGTCGATGTAATTGACGATGAACATCACCACGAACAGCGGCAGCACATGGCGCTTCACCTTGGCCGCTGCGCGGGCGAGCACAGTTGGATCGGGCGGACTCTGGAGGGTATTCAAGGGGGCGACTCCCGTTCATTGTTTTTTTAGGGACGCGCCGATCATGGACGCCGACATTGATCCCGTCTAATCTAACTTGGCATTCGATTGATACCTGGATTAGATCAATGTTCGAACTGACCCAACTGCGCTGCTTCACCACGGTGGCCACCGAACTGAACTTCCGGCGCGCCGCCGAACGGTTGAACATGACCCAGCCGCCGCTCAGCCGACAGATTCAGCTGCTGGAACATCACCTGGGCGTCGAACTGTTCACCCGCACCACCCGCAGCGTCGCCCTGACCGCCGCCGGCCGCGCCTTTTTCATCGAAGCGCAGAACCTGCTCGAACGCGCCCAGCAAGCCGCCGCGACCGCCCGGCGTTTTGCCGAGGGCGATATCGGCACGGTCAACATCAGTTTTGTCGGCAGCGCGGTGTATGAATTCCTGCCCAAGGTCATTGCCGAAGCCCGCCTCAAGCAACCGCACGTGAAAATCGACCTGTCGGAGATGAATACCTACCAGCAGCACGAAGCCCTGCGCGCCCGCCGCATCGACCTGGGGATCGTCCGCGCGCCGTTGCTGGAACCGGGGTATGCCACCGAGTGCCTGGTGCGCGAGCCGTTTGTCCTGGCCGTGCCCAGCCATCATCGATTGGCCAGCGCCGAAACCGTGTCGGTCAAAGACCTCGATGCACAACCGTTTCTAATGTACTCCCACGCCGCCTACCCACCGTTCAACGAACTGCTGACCGGCATGCTGCGCTCGGCCCGCGTCGCCCCGGAATACGTGCAGTGGCTGGGTTCGTCGCTGACCATTCTGGCGCTGGTCAACGCCGGCATGGGCCTGGCGCTGGTGCCACGGTGTGCCAGCAGCGTGGTGTTCAAGAACGTGGTGTTTCGCGATATCGACTTGGGGGAAGGCGTGCAGAGCGAGTTGCATCTGATCTGGCGCGAGAACAATGACAACCCGGCGTTTGCGATGTTGCTGGAGGGGATTCGCACGGCTGTTCGTGAAGGCTGGGGGTTGTGAGGGCTGAGCTGATTTCGTCGGTGTTTGTGCTGCCGTCTTCGCGGGCAAGCCTCGCTCCTACGGGTTTGAGTTGAAACACAATTTTGTGAACGACACCAACCCTGTAGGAGCAAGGCTTGCCCGCGAAGGCGTCCGTAAAATCGCCATCGCCGGCAATCCTTGCATCTGAAGATGTAGCGGTGAAGGTACGTCCGTCGGACACACGAAGTCGGCGGTAAATATGCGCTCCTGCCCCGTGAACCTTGTTTCAACTCCCCAGTCTTACAGCGGCGCCAATTCCTCCCCTAACCGCCGCCAACTCTTCAGAGCTGTCCCCCATGCGCCAAACCGCCCACGCCTTGCGCTTGACTTCGCTGTGCCTGTTTACCTTGCTTTCCATTACCACCCTCCCCGCCCACGCCGGCGCGGAACGGCAACTGGTGGAAGCCATCAACGATTACCGCGCCCACCCGCAGCGCTGCGAGCGGCGTCCCGCCCAACGCTTGGCACCGCTGGCGCTGAAATCGAATCTGGCCTTGCCGGTCGGCTACGGCGGCGGCTTGCGGGACCGGTTGAAAGCCTCCGGTTATCAGGCAGTGACCGTGCGTAGCCTGCGCGTGGTCGGCGCGCAAGATGCCGAAGAGGCCTTCGACCTGCTGCAGAGCGATTACTGCTCGGCATTGCTGGATAGCCAATACGCCGATATCGGCGTCAGCCGCAGCCGCAGCGAATGGCAAGTGGTACTGGCGCGGCCGGTGCTGGACAGTCAAATGAACGACGCGCGAGCCGTCAGCAAGGCGTTGCTCGCCCAGGTCAACGCCGCGCGGGCAAAACCGCGTCTCTGCGGACGCCAGCGCTTTGCCGCCGCCCGGCCACTGGCCTGGAATGCCAGCCTCGGGGCAGCGGCGCAGGGCCACAGCAAGGCAATGGCCTACGGAAACT
The DNA here is from genome assembly GCF_000282415.1 of Pseudomonas sp. GM60. Taxonomy (NCBI): domain Bacteria; kingdom Pseudomonadati; phylum Pseudomonadota; class Gammaproteobacteria; order Pseudomonadales; family Pseudomonadaceae; genus Pseudomonas; species Pseudomonas sp. GM60. The sequence goes on along the minus strand of NZ_AKJI01000121.1, from coordinate 26,189 downwards.
ACTTCGCACACCGCGATCCCGACGGCGATATGCCTGCCGACCGAGCGCGGGCTGCCGGATTCCGTGGCCGCCAGATCGGCGAAAACATCGCCGCAGGCCAAGGCTCACCAAGCAAGGCAATGGCAGGCTGGCTCGCCAGCCCCGGACATTGCGCCAACCTGATGAGCCCCCTGTTCACCCAAGTGGGAGCCGCCTACGCGACGGACGCGCGCAGTGACCAAGGGGTTTACTGGACGATGTTGTTTGGAGCGCCTTGAGGCCGGTCACACCATGGCCAGCGTGATGTGTCACGCTGGCCGCCGCACCGCCCTCACCTTCCCGCTGCCACCACCGCCGCAGAAGAACTGATCGCCGCCATCGGACTCAAGTCCCGACACGCCGACTCCGGTCGGCATCTTGACGCTGTGCAGCACTTCCCCGGTTTTGGCATCCACGCGGCGCAGCTCGCTTTCATCCCCTTCCCACGTTCCGTGCCACAGCTGCCCGTCAACCCAGGTCACGCCGGTAACGAAGCGGTTGGACTCGATCGTGCGCAGAATCGCGCCGGTCTCGGGGTCGATCTGGTGAATTTTCCGATCGCGATAGCGGCCGACCCACAACGTACCCTCAGCCCAGGTCAGCCCGGAATCATTGCCGCCACCCGGTGCCGGGATGGTGTTGAGCACTTTGCCGGTCTGCGGGTCGATTTTCTGGATGCGGTCGGCGGCGATCTGGAACAGGTGCTGGCCGTCGAAGGCCGTACCTGCATCGGCGTTGACGTCGATTGAACGCAGGGTCTTGCCGCTGGCCGGGTCGAGGGCGATGAGTTTTTCGCCACTGGCAAACCAGACGCGCTCACCGTCCCAGGTCACGCCATGCACGCTGTCGACACCGGCGAACGGGCCATATTCGCGGAGGATTTCTGCGGTTGAGTGTTTCATCTCGGTTACCTCTTCAGGGGTTCGTGGCGTTCATCCTAGTCACTCGGCAGTGGCGCCGGGAGTAACAAGGTCGTCGCGAAACCCGGTACCGGCGGGGTCATCCAGCGTCGCGCCCGGCCACGTCCGAATGGCTGCACTTTGCCGGCCGCCGCCAGCGCGTCGAGTGTGCGTTGCACCGTGCGCTGGCTGGTGTCGAGCGCCAACGCCAGCGCCGAACTCGACCAGGATTCACCGTCGGCGAGCAAGGCAAACAGCGCCGCGTGTCGTTCTTCGACCGGTTGCGCCAACACCACTACGTCAGATGAAACCAGCGCCACCAGTGCAAACCCGCGTTGAGTGGCGATGACGCCCGCCAAGGGTTTCAGCGCCAAACGCAAGCGCCCGACTTCGACACGCAAGCGCGCTCGATGGGACTCGTCCGACAGCTTCAGGCGGAACGCCCGGCGGATCAGGGTTTCCCTCGATACGTCCGCCGGCCACGCTTCGGCCAACGCACGAGCGAGGGTGAACAACACCGGGCGCCTGGCGAGGGAAACCGACATGCCAACGCCGCGCACGGCATAACGGCAGGCGTCCACCACCAACGCGGTCGACCCGAGCACGGCTTCAACTTCATCCAGCCACAACGGCCGCTCTTCGCCATGGGCGATCAGGCGCGCTGCCGGGGAATTCAGGACGTTAACGGCGTTTTCGACTTCGCCGATAAGCGCCGGGACACCCGCCTCGCGTGCGACATGTTCGGCCCTCGCCAGGGCAAGCCGGGCTGTTTGCGATTGCAGGCGGCGGATGGCAATCCCCGCCACCACCAATTCATGGGCGGCGCGCAGCACCGGCGGCAACGGTACGGGATCCAGTGCGGCCAACAGAACGTCCGCCTCGTCGAGCCGACCGATCAGCACCCATCGCCGAATCTGCAGGTACCGCGCGTGAGCGGCGTTCACTCGATCCCCGTGGGCCTCAAGCGTCAGGCGTGCCGTTTCGAGCGCCTTCACTGGCCAGCCCAGGTCACGCGAAGCCAGCGCAATTTCGGCCTCGGCCACCACGCAGCGCGCCCGTGCCAACGGCTCTTTCGGCCCGAATGCGCGCGCGGCGCTTTTCACCAGCGCTTTCGCCCGAACCAGATCGCCGAGCTGCGCCATGGCGATGCCGCGCAACGCGAGCGCGGGCGCATCGTCACGCAACGCCACCCGGTCCAGCGCGCCAAGCGGATCACCCGCCGCAAGCGCCCGCGCTGCGGCTGTGATCAATGAGTCCATAAGAGTAGCGCCACGATTGTCGCCCCTGCCGTTCGATAACCCTGGTTAGTCTAGTCACGCGACAGCTGAGCACGGAGCGCGATTGTTTGCGTTTGTAAGGGCCTCATCGCCGGCAAGCCGGTCTCGCTCCCACAGGGATTGCGGGGCTTGCACAAAACAGGTGGGAGATTCTATGTTGCAGGGCAACCCTGCATCATCAAACTGCAAGATTGCCAGGAGTCATGCCATGAACACGTATCAGCCTTTGGATTGCGATCTGCACGACTATCTCGAGATTGCCTGCCTGCGCGGTTATCGACTGCATATCGAGTTGATGGATGGCGCAAGCCTGACGGCCAAAGCGCTGACGACACGAACGTCCAGCGACAAAGAAGAGTTTCTCTGCGTTGAAACGGCTAGCGGCCCACAGGAAATCCGTCTGGATCAGCTGCTGGCCGTGACGCCGCTGGACGACAATGCGCAGTTTGGACGCGTAGTGCTTCAGGGCGCGAACTGCTCGTTCTAGCACTCGGTGTGCCGCCCCCTCAATTCAGGTCCGTGAAACGTAAAAAGCCCCGCCCTCTCAAAGAGGACGAGGCTTTTCGGCAGCCGCCGTTCAATCGGCGTTCAGCAGCACCGCGTCGTGCAGCTGCGTTTGCCGTAGCGTGCTTCCTGACGTTCACGAAAAAATGCTGAGTAACTCATGACCGGCTGGTCCGGATGATTCAGCTTCATCTGCGCGACGTAGTTGTCGTAATCCGGAACGCCCACCATCAGGCGCGTGCTCTGGCTGAGGAACCTGGCGGCAAGCTGCAGTTTGCGGAACATGGCAAAAGCCTCTTTGTGGTGTTGGACGACCTCATCAAACCGCACTCATGTATCTGCATTGTGTCCGCGATCGGGGAATTTGTATGTTCAAGTGGCTGAACGAACCCGACAAACCTTCCCCCCGTTCACAGAACCAGCCTGCGGTAATCCGCCAGCACACTGCTCAGATAGGCGTTGAAACGCCCCGCCGCCGCGCCATCGATCACGCGATGATCCCAACTCAGGCTCAACGGCAGCATGTTGCGCGTCACAACCTGCCCGCCCTCCAGCGCAAGTCGCTCCGTGCTTTTGCCCACCCCGAGAATCGCGACTTCCGGCGCATTGATGATCGGCGTGAAATACGTCCCGCCAATGCCGCCCAACGACGAGATTGAAAAGCAGCCGCCACTCATCTCGGCAGCGCTCAACTTGCCCGCCCGCGCCTTTTCAGCCAGCGCCGACATTTCCCGGGCAATCGCCAGCACCCCTTTCTGATCGACGTCCTTGATGACGGGAACGACCAACCCTTCGGGTGTATCGGCGGCAAAACCGATGTGGCAATAACCCTTCAACACCAGTTCGTCGCCGTTGAGACTGGCATTGAACTCCGGGAATTTTTTCAACGCGCCCGCACAGGCTTTCATCAACAACGCCAGCAACGTCAACTTGACCCCGCTGCCTGCCTTTTCCTTGTTCACTTGCACGCGGAACTGTTCGAGTTGCGTGATATCCGCGTCGTCGTGATTGGTCACGTGGGGAATCATCAGCCAATTGCGATGCAGGTTGGCCCCGCTGATTTTGCGGATGCGCGACAGTGGTCGGGTTTCCACCGGCCCGTACTTGGCAAAATCCACCACCGGCCAGGGCAGCAATCCGCCCAACGGCTGGGCACGGGTTTCAGTGACCGTCAGTGCGCCTTTCACATGGGCCAACACATCGTCCTTGGTGATGCGGCGACGCAGGCCCGTGCCCTGAATGGCCTTGAGCGAAACACCCAGTTCTCGAGAGAACTTGCGAACCGATGGCGATGCCAGCGGCAAGTCCGTTGGCGGATCAACCGCTTCGATGAGCAACGCCGGCGAGGCAATCGGCTGAGGCTCTATGACCGTTGCAACGGGCTCGATGCGGGGTGCAGGCGCCGCCGATAGCCCTTCACTCTCGATAAAGGCAATCGGCGATCCCTCGCTGACGTTATCATCCAGACTGACCACCAACGATTGCAACACGCCCGTGTGCGGCGATGGAATTTCCATGGACGCCTTGTCGGTCTCGACAATGATCAGGGTCTGCCCTTCGACCACCGCATCGCCCGCCTTGACCGGTATTTCGATGACACCGACATCCTTGGCATCGCCGATGTCGGGCATTCGCACTTCATGCACATTCTTCATGACCATTTCCTGAAAATTCGACTCGACCTGAAGCCCGGCTTCAAGCGTCCCAAGGTGCGATGGCGTCAACATCAATCCCGTAGCGCACAATCGCTTCGGCACACACGCCGGCATCGAGGCGCCCGTCCTGAACCAGTGACGTCAGGGCACTCAAGACGATCTGATGGCGGTCTACTTCGAAAAACGCGCGCAACCGGCTGCGGGTATCACTGCGGCCAAAACCGTCGGTGCCGAGCACCGTGTAACGCGCCGACGCGTAGCTGGCGATCAGTTGGGGCAAGGCGCGCACGTAATCTGTGCTGGCAATGATCGGCGCCGCGTCGTTGAGCGATTCCTGAACGTGGCTGCGCCGCGCCGGTTGTCCCGGATGCAGGCGATTCCAGCGCTCCACCTCACGGGCCTCGCGGGCCAGTTCGGTGAAGCTGGTGACGCTCCAGACCTCGCTGTCGATGTTCCAGTCGCTGGCCAGCAACTCGGCCGCCGCGATCACTTCAAGCAGGATCGCGCCGGAACCCAGCAACTGAACGCTGCCGCGTGCGTCCTCGACTTCATGCCGGGCGAACAGGTACATGCCCTTGATAATTGCCTGTTCGACGCCCTCGGGCAGGTTGGGCTGCGGGTAGTTTTCGTTCATCAGCGTGACGTAGTAAAACTCGTCGACCTGACGCTCCAGCATCTGGCGCATGCCGTGATCGAGGATCACCGCAAACTCACCGGCGAACGCCGGATCGTAGGCCCGGCAGTTGGGCACCATCGCTGCCATCAAGTGGCTGTTGCCGTCCTGATGCTGCAAACCTTCGCCACCCAGCGTCGTGCGCCCCGCCGTGGCGCCGAGCAGAAACCCGCGGGCCCGCTGGTCCGCCGCCGCCCAGATCAAATCGCCGATGCGCTGGAAGCCGAACATCGAGTAGTAGATGTAGAACGGCAACATCGGCAGGCCATGCACCGAATAGCTGGTCGCGGCGGCTACCCAGGAGCTGATCGCCCCGGCCTCGCTGATGCCCTCTTCGAGAATCTGCCCGTCGAGGGCTTCGCGATAACTCAGGATCGAACCAATGTCCTCCGGCTCATAACGCTGGCCCACGCTGGAATAAATCCCGATCTGCTTAAACAGGCTGGCCATGCCGAACGTGCGCGCCTCATCGGCCACGATCGGCACGATGCGCGGCCCCAGTTGTTTATCCCGGAGCAAACCGCTGAGCATCCGCACGAAGGCCATGGTGGTGGACATTTCCTTGCCTTCGGCGGCAATGGCGAACCCCGCGTAGCTGTTGACGTCGGGCACGGCCAAGGGCGTCGACGTGGTGGGCCGCGACGGCATATAGCCGCCCAATGCCCGGCGACGTTCATGCAGATAGCGCATTTCGGCGCTGTCGTCGTCAGGTTTGAAGAAGCTCAGCGAGGTCGCCTGTTCATCGGTTAACGGCAAATTGAAACGGTTACGGAAGGCGATCAACGCGTCCTTGTCGAGTTTCTTCTGCTGGTGCACGGTCATCTTGCCCTGCCCTGCATCGCCCATGCCGAAGCCTTTCTTGGTCTGCGCCAGAATTACCGTGGGTTTTCTGCCCTCGCGCATCGCGCTTTGGTAGGCGGCGAAAATCTTCACCACGTCGTGGCCACCGCGTTTGAGGCGGTCGATCTGTTCATCGGTCAGGCCCTGGGCCAGATGAGCCAATGCTTCGTTCTGGCCAAAGAACTGATCGCGGTTGAAACGCCCGTCCTTGGCGGCGAACGTCTGGAACTGGCCATCGACCGTGGCGGACAGGGCCTTGACCAGCGCGCCGTCGTGATCCCGGGCAAACAGTCCGTCCCAGTCAGAGCCCCAGACCAGTTTGATGACGTTCCAGCCGGCCCCACCGAACAGCGCCTCCAGCTCGTCGATGATGCGACCGTTGCCCCGCACCGGACCGTCCAGACGCTGAAGGTTGCAGTTGACCACCCACACCAGATTATCCAGCCCTTCGCGTGCCGCCAGCGTCAGGGCCGACATGCTTTCCGGCTCATCCATTTCACCGTCGCCGAACACCCCCCAAACAGTGCGCCCGGCGGTGTCTTGCAGGCCGCGGTGTTCCAGGTAACGCATGAAACGCGCCTGGTAGATCGAGCTGATCGGACCGATGCCCATCGAGCCGGTCGGGAACTGCCAGAAGTCCGGCATCAACCACGGGTGCGGATAACTCGACAGGCCCCGGGCGCCATTGGCGCGCGCGCCGATCTCTTGCCGGTAATGCTGCAAGTCCTTCTCTTCGAGACGGCCTTCCAGAAAAGCCCGTGCATAGACACCCGGCGCCGAGTGCGGCTGGTAGAACACCAGATCGCCGCCGCTGGTTTCAGTGCGCGCCCTGAAGAAGTGGTTGAAGCCCACCTCAAACAAATCGGCGGCGCTCGCGTAACTGGCGATGTGGCCGCCGAGTTCCCCGTAGGCCTGGTTGGCTCTCGCCACCATGACCAACGCGTTCCAGCGCATGATCGAGGCCAGGCGTTCTTCGAGCGCAAGATCCCCCGGGAACACCGGCTGCTGCTCAACGCTGATGGTATTGATGTAGGGCGTGCCGTGACGGGGCCGCCAATTCATCTCGCAGGTGCTGGCCAGTGTCACCAGCATGTCCATGATCTGCCTGGCCTGCCCGGCACCGCCGTGGGCGATGACCGATAGCAAGGCATCGCGCCATTCAGCGATTTCCTCGGCATCTTCCGTGGTCTGGCCGGGTAACTGGGCATGAAGATCGGACGGGTTCATGGGCATCTCCTGCAAAAGGCTGATTCGTTATCAATGCGCGGTGGAGGGTTTGCTCGGGCCAGGCTTTTGACCTGCTCGACCGCTTCGATGACGGAGCGCTCGGTCCGGGCATCCCGGGCTATCGGGTAAATATTGATTCTGCGCTTGGGCAAATCGCGTAAAAAGCGCTTATCCAGCTCGCCAGCCACCACAAGGCAGTAATCACAGGTGGATGTGTGCGCTTCAAACATTCCAGCGCTCATCGGCGCGACATCGACCTGCATCAGTGCAATGTTTTCAAAGCAACTGAAACTGTGGTGAATCAACTCTAGATGTTCACTTCCCAGTCCAGCAGTGATCACAACAATGCGCGTGCCACTTGAAGGCTCGCGCATCCATTTCCTGGCGTTATTACGACGGTCGGCAGATCGGCTCATAGGCGTTGCCTTTCTTATTGGGTGTGTTTGATTGAGCGGGCGAAAACATCCGCTAAATGACGTAGCGCTCCTGCAGCACGTTTTTCGCCAGGCTCCGGGTCGCCAACAAAACGGCTTCCACCTGTCGATTCATCGCCGCATGGGTTGAGGCGACGGTTCCCAGGTCGACGACGCGCAGCGGGTGACCGCAGACGGATCCCAGCCAGGTCAGGCCCGGCACCGTGCCGACTTCGACGTCCAGTAAAAAGCTGCTTTTGCACACGCCGCGCAGCAATTGGCGGGCATCACACGCTTGCTCGGGGCTGGACCCGACCCGCAACCAGTCGAGCATCAATGCCCTGGATTGCTTGACGGCCAGGTAAGCCACCTGATCCCAGTCGTCGATGGCCACGTGCAGCTTGTCGATCATGTATTTGGGCAACGCGGCACTGGTCACGATGACCACCCCGGCATCCGCCGAGGGTTCCTTGATCCAGACGGCGGATTGCGATATCACATGCATGGCGCTACTCCTGGCGATTGAACGTTGTCCCCTTTCCTGTAGGAGCCGGCTTGCCGGCGATGAGGCCCGTTGGTTTTGCATCGATCTCAAGGCCGCCATCGCCAGCAAGCCGGCTCCTACAAGGGGTCGGTGACAGGCACGAAAATGTGAACAACACACTCCACTGTAGGAGCCGGCTTGCCGGCGATGGGGCCCGTGGGTTTTGCATCGATTTCGAGGCCGCCATCGCCGGCAAGCCGGCTCCTACAGGTTTGTGATCAGCCGTTACGGAACAGGAAGCTGTAGGCATTCAACGCAGGCACCCCGCCCAAGTGTGCGTAAAGCACTTTCGAGCCTTCGGGGAACTCGCCACGGCGAACCATTTCGATCATCCCGTGCATGGATTTCCCTTCGTACACCGGGTCGGTCAGCACGCCTTCAAGTCGGCCGCACAGGCGGATGGCTTCCAGCGTGCCTTCGTTGGGCAAACCGTATTCCGGATAGGCGAACCGTGTGTCGAGCACCACATCTTCTTCGGTGATTTCGCGCCCCAGCTCCACCAGTTCAGCGGTGTGCCGGGCGATCCGCAGGATCTGTGCCTTGGTCTTTTCCGGTTTGGCCGAAGCGTCGATACCGATGACATTCTTCGAACGACCGTCGGCGGCAAACCCGACCACCATGCCCGCCTGGGTGCTGCCGGTCACCGAGCAGACCACGATGTAATCGAACTTGAAGCCGAGTTCTTGTTCCTGCTGGCGGACTTCCTCGGCGAAACCGACGAAGCCGAGACCGCCATACGGATGCTCGGAACAGCCCGCCGGGATCGGAAACGGTTTGCCGCCGCGTTCCACCACATCGTTCATCGCCTTCTCCCAGCTGGGGCGAATGCCGATGTCGAACCCGGCGGCGTCCAGTCGTACATCCGCGCCCATGATGCGAGACATCTCGATGTTGCCAACGCGGTCATACACGGCATCGGAGTAGTTCACTCAGTTTTCCTGGACCAGCACGCACTTCATGCCCAGGTGTGCGGCAACAGCAGCGACCTGGCGGGTCTGGTTCGACTGGATCCCGCCGATGGACACCAGGGTGTCGCAGCCCTGCTCGATGGCCTCGGGAATCAGGTATTCAAGCTTGCGCGTCTTGTTGCCACCGAAGGCCAAGCCACTGTTGCAGTCTTCACGTTTGGCATACAGCTCGACCTTGCCGCCCAGGTGTTCGCTGAGGCGTTTCAAGGGGGTGATGGGCGAAGGACCGAAGGTCAACGGATAGCGTTTGAAACGATTCAGGTTCATGACTCTGCTCCTTGATTATTGGATATCCAAGCGCCAGACCGAAAGGCAAACAGGCTGCATTCCAGGTTCTTTCAGAGGGGCTTCGATGAGTTCAATATTAAGAACAAAGCCAAAAATATGTGTTGCAAGTTTCAATGCATTAAAGAAACATAAATCGTCGCCTATCACATCAAACAACTTTTTATTGCGTAGAAATCCATATGAACGCAACAAATACTCACAAGAAAACCGGCACACCCAGCCCGGAGCCACACCCGCTGGACCGCACCGACCGCGCCATTCTCAAGGCGCTGCAACGCGACGCTTCCATCTCCAATGTGGCGCTCGCCGAGAAGGTCAAACTGAGTGCGCCGGCGTGTTTGCGCCGCGTCGAGCGCCTCAAGCAGGCGGGTTTGATCAAGGGCATCGTCGCGTTGCTGGACAATGACGCGCTGGACGCGGGCATGGTGGTGCTGATCGGCGTGGTGCTGGACCGCTCGACGCCAGAATCCTTCGCTGCCTTCGAGGCCGCCGCGCAAAAGGTTTCCGGCTGCATGGAATGCCATGTGGTGACGGGGGAATTCGACTACTTCATGTTGATACGAACCAAGGACAGCAACAGTTTCAACCGCCTACACGCGGAGCAATTGTTGTACCTGCCCGGCGTGCGGCAGATCCGTTCGTTCATGGGGTTGCGCCAGGTGTTGTCGACAACCCACATCCCCATTTGAGGCTCAAATCAGTCCGAGGGTCAGCGCCTTCAGCGTTGCAGCCGCACGGGTGGTGCAGTGCAGTTTGCGGAACACGCTCTCGACATGGGTACGCACCGTACTCGGGCTGATGCCGAGCTGGCGCGCCACCTCTTTGTTGCTCCCGCCCATGCTGATCCGTTGCAGGATTTGCGTCTCACGGTCGGTCAGCGGGCTGCCGTTCACTCTGGCCGCTACAGCGCTTTCACCGCGCGCCGCCGCGATGACCGCCTGACAGGCCTGAGGGTCGAAACGCCCTTGGGCGGCTTCGTCGAGCAACAGACGTTCTGCATCACTGTCAGTGAAGGCCGGTCGCCAGGGGCGTTCGCAACGTAACGCCTGCCAGACCAGCGCCGCCGCCAGCAAGCGCTGCTCGGCGGGCAAGGCATCGCCCTCAAGACCACGGAAATAGCCGCTGCCATCCAATCGTTCGTAAGCGTTGGCCGCCAGCCGGCCCGGCACCGACAGTTCGGGAATCTGGCCGCAGGTACGCGACGTCCAGTAAGGCACCAGGCGTACCTGTTCGAGATCACCGTCCAGCAGCGCCCCCGCCGTGTTCCAGACCCGGTTGGGAACCGCCGCCCGGCCGATGCCATGCACCAGCGCGGCCTTCGCGGCCTGGTCGCCCGACTGTTCCGACAAGCCCCAGAGTCTGGCGGCTTCGCGCACCAACTCGGCGGAGCGACGCGAATAGCCCGCCAGCCAGGGCAGCTTGAGGTCGATCACATCCCCCACCAGCGTAAGCGGCACCTTGATCGCGTTTTCACGGGGTTGTGATGGAGTGACCTCTGGCACGCGCAACGACTCCAGCCAGTCTGCGGCATGTTGCGTGAGCCGGGCGGCCAGCGATGCCGGATAGCGCCGATTGCCCTTGGTCGCAATCCATTCCAGCGCAGCGTCGAGCCCGTGAACCCGCGAGAGAATTTCCAGATCGCCGGCCAGGAGTACCTGATACACCACCTCCGGCACCTCGGGATGGCGCAGGCCAACGGGTTTGCCTTCGCCGTCGAACTGCTCGAACACATGCCGCAGCCCGTGTTCGACCGGCGCACTCAGGCCCAGTGTCTGCGCGATGTCGCCCGACACTTCGCAATGCACCTGCGCCAACGGCGCCGACTTGCGCATGGCGCGCAGGCCCGCCGCCCCCAGCGTCTGGCTGAGCATGGCGTTGCGGCCCTCGACGTCATCGCCCAGCAGACGGGTGAAGCCCTCGGCATTGGCGGTACAACCCGACCAGCGCAGCAAGGCGACTTGCCGCGCGACTTCGGTGTGTTCACCGACACCGTGACACGACTGCGCGAGCAGCTGGACCAGCCGGGCGGTACGACGTGACTGGTCGAAGGGCTGCCCCATGCTCAGGTCCCCGACCATGGACAACGCCACGATCGCACTCTCCAGCTCGATGCCGTCACTGTCGCGCATACCGTTCTGCCCTCCCTCGTTTTTTGGTCTGCCTCGGATAAACGACCGATACCGGACCGTTCGCGTATTGCTGAAACTGGATCACACCAACCACAGGAGATTTAACCATGTTCAAACCCAAGGCTATCGCCCTCGCACTCGCCATGACGGCTTCGCTGTTCGCCGTCGGCAGCCATGCGGCCCCTGCGCAACCGTCGGTGGTGATCGTACACGGCGCCTTCGCCGACGGCTCCGACTGGGCCAAGGTTGTCCCGCTGCTGCAAGCCGAAGGCATCAAGGTCACCGTGGTGCAAAACCCGCTGACTTCGCTGGCCGATGATGTGGCGGCCACGCAACGGGTCCTGAACAACCAGGACGGCGACGTTGTGCTGGTCGGGCACTCCTGGGGCGGTACAGTAATCAGTCAGGCCGGCACTGACCAGAAAGTTCGTGGCCTGGTGTACGTCGCCGCGTTTGCCCCTGATGCCGGTCAGGCCAGTAAAGACCTGGGCAAGGATTACCCGGCACCACCCGGTACGAAAGACATCGCCGCGGATAAAAACGGCTTTCTGTACATGACCCGCCAGGGTATGGCCACAGGCTTCGCTCAAGATCTGCCAGCCGCGCAGACCGACATCATGACCGCGACACAAGGTCCGATTCGAGCCTCGGCGTTTGGCGACGTAACCACTGCCGCCGCCTGGAAAGGCAAACCATCGTGGTACGTCGTGGCCCGTGAAGACCGTATGATCCAGCCCGACCTGCAGCGCGCGTTTGCCAAGAAATTGAAAGCGCAGGTCACCGAAGTCGAAGCCAGTCATGTGCCGCAGCAATCGCGTCCGGCCGACGTGGCCAAGGTCATCATCCAGGCGGTTCACAAGACCCAGGGCGGGGTTTGAGTCGGCTTCTTCCGACCACAAAAAAGGCGCGTGCCTCATGGCACGCGCCTTTTATCGTCTGTGCTGAGAGCACAGCTCAGGCGTCATTGCCCGGGTTTGGCCACCGCCACGCGCCACACCTTGTTACCGACATCGTCCGCCACCAGCAACGCCCCGCTCTGATCAAGCGCTACGCCCACCGGACGCCCTTGCGCTTCGCCTTCGGCATTGAGGAAACCGGTGAGGAAATCCACCGGTAAACCTGAAGGCTTGCCGTCACTGAACGGGATGAACACCACCTTGTAGCCGGCCTGCGGATTGCGGTTCCACGAGCCGTGTTCGCCGATGAACACGCCATTGGCGAAAGCGCTGGGCATGGCCCGCGAGTCAGAGAACGCCAGGCCCAGCGGTGCGACGTGGGTGCCCAACGCGTAATCCGGGGCGATGGTCTCGGCCACCTTGTCCGGGCGCGGCGGCTCTACCCGGGTGTCGACGTGGTTGCCATAGTAACTCCATGGCCAGCCGTAGAACGCGCCGTCTTTTACGGACGTCAGGTAATCCGGCACCAGGTCGCTGCCGATTTCATCGCGCTCATTGACCACCGTCCACAACTGGCTCGAACCGGGTTTCCAGGCCAGACCGTTGGGGTTGCGCAGGCCGCTGGCAAACAGACGCTTGTCGGCGCTTTTAACGTCAACTTCCCAGATGGCCGCGCGCCCTTCTTCGGCCTCCAGACCGTTTTCGCCAACGTTGCTGTTGGAGCCCACGGTGACGTAAAGCTTGGTGCCCTCAGGGTTGGCGAGCATGTTCTTGGTCCAGTGGTGATTGATTCCGGCAGGCAGATCGGTGACTTTCACCGGCATCGCCGTGATCTCGGTTTGCCCCTCGCTGTAAGGCACCTTGACCAGGGCGTCGGCGTTGGCGATGAACAGTTCGTTGCCTACCAACGCCATGCCGAAAGGTGACGTCAGCCCACTCATGAACACTGTGCGCAGTTCAGCGTGACCGTCACCGTCGGCATCGCGCAGCAAGGTGATTCGATTGGCGCTGGGCGCATCGGCGCCGACACGGCCCATCACAAAACCCATCGCGGTGCGCCGCGCCCAGGCCAGCGGACCGCTGCCACCGTCAGTGGCGCCTTCAGGCATCGGCGGGTGATTGCTTTCGGCGACCAACAGATCGCCATTGGGCAATCTGTAGATCCAGCGCGGGTGGTCGAGGTTTTCGGCCAGGGCCGTCACCGTGAAACCGGCGGGCGCTTTCGGCTTGTCGCTGCCGGACCAGCCGATGGCCTTGGACACCTTCAACGTCGGGATCAGCGTGGTCGTGGGCTCAGGCAACTGCGGGCTCGGGCCGACACTGGCCTGCGGCGGCAGTTTGGAAGATTCACCACACGCGGTGAGCAACGCGGCAGCGGTCATCAAGAGCGCCAGTCGGCGGGAGACAGTCATGGTTCGAACCTCGCAATGGCCATCCGTGGGCCAATTTAGGAATAGGCAAAATCCCGTCGAGTATCGCGGCGCCGATTCGTTTCAAACACCGCGCCCGCCACAAATCAATTTTGCCTGAATCGCACGAATGCAAACGCGCAATGCCGGGCACTATCCCTGACAACAACGCAACCCACTGTAGGAGCCGGCTTGCCGGCGATGGGGCCCGTAAGGTTTGCATCGATTTCAAGGCCGCCATCGCCGGCAATCAGGCGGGATTCAGCAGTGCCTCGCGCAGCAGCCTGGCCGCCGGCGAGTCCGGTACGCCTTTGCGCGACACCAGTTCATAGGGTTCGCTGCGTGAGGTGATCGGCAGCGGCAGCGTGGTGGTGAAGCCGTAGCCGGAGCAGAACTTCGCCACGTCGGTCGACACCAGTGCGACGAGGGTCGGGTTTTCCTGGAGCAGCGACAGAGTGGCGAAGGCCGAGGTGGTTTCCAGTAGGTGCACCGGAAAACGCAGGTCGGCCTCATGAAACTCCCGCTCCAGCAGCAGGCGCATCGGCATGTTGGCGCGATAGACGACCCAGCGGTAATCCACCAGGTCTTTCAACGACAACTGGCGGGCATAGGCGAACGGATGCTGGGTGCTGGCGATCACCGCCAGGGTTTCCTCGACGAAGGTCGAGCTCTCATACAAATAGGGGGTGGTGCTGATGGTGGTACGGCAGATCGCCAGGTCCAGGCGCCCGGCATCGAGCTGGCTGAGCAGCGCGGCGCTGGTGTCTTCGACAATCTCGATGGACAGCTTCGGGTTGTCGGCGATCACCCGGCTGATCGCCGTGGTCAGCAGCGGCACGGCGCCCATGATGGTGCCGACCGACACGCGTCCGCCCTCGCCGCTCATGATGCCGATGATCTCTTCGCGCAGGTGCGCAAGGTCAGTCTGGATCAACCGCGCGTACCGGATGACCGAACGTCCGGCGTCGTTCGGCTCAAGCCCGCGGTTAGTGCGAGTGAACAGCGCAGTGCCGAAAGTGGTTTCAATTTCTTGCAGCGCCTTGCTCGCGCCCGGCTGGGTCAGCGCGACCTGTTTGGCCGCGCCCAGCAAGGAGCCGTGCTCATCCAGGGCGATCAGCAAACGGAGCTGCTTGACGTGCAGGCGGGACATGATCGAGTTCAGTGAGGGCGTCATCAGGGTTAACTAAAAGTTATAGAGGTATCGAAAGTTGTCAGTATCGAGGCTGGCCAAGACGGCCCTATAGTCCACCCCACAGCCAGGCAATGCAATGGGTTTGACCAGAGTGCGAAAGCCCTCCTGCCCCAGACCGGTTGCGACAATAACAATCCTGTATAACTTGTGGTGAATCATGTCACTCATCAATTACGTCACCAAAATCCAGTTCGGCTATGACAGCCTGCAGCACCTGGCCGCCGAAGCCGAGCGCGCCGGCATCACCCGGCCGCTGATCGTCACCGATGTCGGCGTGCGCAATGCCGGCATCGTCGACAAAGTCATCGCTGCCCTCGGTGGTGACCGCGCACCGACAATTTTCGACGCCACCCCGCCCAATCCGAATGAACACGCCGTGCGTGAAGCCGTGGCCCAATACCACCTCGGCGAGTGCAACGGCATCATCGCTGTCGGTGGCGGTTCGTCGATCGATCTGGCCAAGGGCGTCGCGGTCTGCGCCACCCACGACGGTCCTCTGCAAAGCTTCGCGGTGATTGAAGGCGGACTGGATCGCATCACCTCGGCCACCGCGCCGCTGATTGCGGTTCCGACCACGGCCGGCACCGGCAGCGAAGTAGGTCGCGGCGCCATTTTGATCCTCGACGATGGTCGCAAGGTCGGCGTTATCTCCCCCTATGTCGTGCCGCGCGTGGCCATCTGCGATCCGGAGTTGACCCTCGGTCTGCCGCCCATGCTCACCGCCGCCACCGGCATGGACGCTATCGCGCATTGCATCGAAACGTTCATGGCCCCGGCCTTCAACCCTGCCGCAGACGGCATCGCCCTCGACGGCCTGTGGCGCGCCTGGGAACACATCGAACGCGCGACCGCCGAACCCGGTGATCGCGAAGCGCGGATGAACATGATGAGCGCGTCCATGCAAGGCGCGCTGGCCTTCCAGAAAGGACTGGGCTGCGTGCACAGCCTTTCCCACGCCTTGGGCGGCATCAATCCGAAACTGCACCACGGCACTTTGAACGCGATTTTTCTACCGGCGGTCGTGCACTTCAACGCCAACGCCCCGACTGTCCGTGACGAGCGCAAACTGGAACGACTGCGCCATGCCATGGGCCTTGAGGCCGACGCGAACATCGGCGCAGCCATCGAAGACATGACCAAACGCCTGGGCCTGCCGACCCGCCTGAGCCAGATCGGCGTCGATGAAAGCCTGTTCGCCGGCATCGTCGAGGGCGCTTTGCACGATCACAGCCACAAGACCAATCCGCGCGAAGCATCCTCGGCGGACTACCTGTCGATGCTCGAACAATCGCTGTAAGCAGCCGCTGCCCAACAACAATAAATCAGGAGGCAACCGCGTCGTCGGCAACGCCGACGGCAGCGGAACAATCATGAAGCCCACCGTCCTTATCGAACGGCAAGACGCCATTGCCATTGTCACCCTCAGCCATCCGGGAAAGATGAACGCCCTGACCCTGTCCATGTGGCAAGACCTGGGTGACGTCATGACCGAACTGTCCGCCGACCTCAGCGTGCGCTGCGTGGTGTTGCGCGGTGCGGGCGAACAGGCCTTTGCCGCCGGCGCCGATGTCGGCGAGTTTCCGAGCGTGCGCGCCAACCAGGCGCAAGCCCGACACTATGCCGAAGTCACTTCAGCGGCGATGCGCGCGGTTGTCGAATGCCCGCACCCGGTGATCGCGATGATTCACGGCGTGTGCGTCGGCGGCGGTCTGGAAATTGCCGCACTCTGCGACCTGCGCATCTGTGGCACGTCCAGCCGCTTCGGCGCGCCGGTCGGCAAGCTCGGGCTGGTCATGTCCTATGACGAAATGGCCGGGCTGGTGGCGCTGGCGGGACGCTCGACGACCCTGGAGATTCTCCTTGAAGGCCGCATTCTCGACGCCAACGACGCCTACGTGAAAAACCTCGTGACCCGCGTCGTACCGGATGCCGAAGTCGAATCCGAAACCCTCGCCACCGCCAAACGCATCACTAACGGCGCCCCGCTCGTCGCCCGCTGGCATCGCCAGGCGGCACGGCAACTGGAAGCGGGCATCGCCCCCACCGTCGAGCAGATCGACAGCAGCTACGCCTGCTACGACACCGACGATTTTCAGATCGGCCTGAACGCGTTCATCGCCAAAGCCAAACCACAATTCGAGGGCAAATAACATGGGACCGCTGACAGGAATGCGCGTGGTAGAACTGGCTCACATCATGTCCGGCCCGGTGTGCGGCATGATGCTGGCCGACATGGGCGCTGACGTGGTGAAGGTCGAGAAAGTCCCGGACGGTGATGATTCGCGCCGCTTCTCGCCGATCATGGCCAGCGGTGAATCCGCTTCGTTCATGGTGGTCAACCGCAACAAGCGCGGGATCGGCCTGAACCTGAAAACCGAGGGCGGCCGCGACGTTCTGCGCCGCCTGCTGATGGACGCCGACGTGGTCACGGAAAACTACCGCGCCGGCACCATGGAAAAATTCGGCCTCGGTTACGAAACCCTGAAAACCCTCAACCCCGGGCTGATCTACTGCGCGATTTCCGGTTACGGCCGCAGTGGGCCGTTCGGTGAGAAAGGCGGTTTCGACCTGATCGCCCAAGGCATGAGCGGCATGATGAGCATGACCGGTGAAGCCGGGCGTGAGCCGGTCAAGGCCGGTTCGCCGGTGGCCGACATCAACTCCGGCATCCTCGCCGCCCTCGGCATCTGCGCCGCGTATGCCGCGAAACAGAAAACCGGCCTTGGGCAGATGGTCGACACCTCGCTGTTCGAAGCCGGCCTGCAACAAATGTACTGGCCAGCAGCGGCGTATTTCGCCGACGGCACCATCCTGCCAAAAATGGGTTCGGCCAACTCCACCAGCGCGCCGTACCAGGTGTTCCGCACGGCGGATGGCTGGATCAACATCGGCGCCGCCAACCAGGCCAACTACGAACGACTGGTCGAGGCGCTGGCCGTTCCGCAATTGAAAGCCGACCCACGCTTCGCCAGCAACGCCTTGCGCATGGAGCATCGCCTGGCGCTGGTGGAAATCCTCAACGAAGTGCTGGTCGCACGCACCACGGATGAATGGATGGTGTTGTTCGACAGCCTCGGCCTGCCTGCCGGGCCGGTCCTCGACATCGCCGCCGCGTTGGCCCACCCGCAAACCAAGGCACGCGGCATGGTCGTCGAAACCGAACACCCGACCGAAGGCCGGGTGCGCGGCATGGGCTTGCCGATTCACTTCTCCGACATGGACAACGCCGCGCCACCGACCAGCCGCCCTGCACCGCTGCTCGGCGAACACACCCGCGAAGTGCTGAAGGAAAGCGGGTATGCGGAAAACGAAATCGACGAGTTGATTCGAACCCAGGCGGTGGTCGCACTCGCCTCCTGAACCGAACTGTGTGGGAGCGAGCCTGCTCGCGATGGACGTTAACGAAAACGCGTTTTTGGCTGGATAAACGCGGCGCCCTCAGGTCCATCGCGAGCAGGCTCGCTCCCACAAGGAGCAGCGTTCGCGTTGCTTTTTAGAACAACTACAACAAAAACAATAGGTGAACATCATGAGCCGTATCTTGACCGAGTCCGTCAGCCGCCGATCCTTCCTAGTGTCTGCCGGCGTCACCGTGGGTGGCGCATTTGCCGCCAACCTGCTGCCTTCGAGCGTCTTCGCCGCGACCAAACCCATCGTGCTGCGCTACACCAGCAGCCTGCCCGACACCCATCCGCTGAACCAACAGATGAAGGCCGCCTCGCTGGCGATCAAGGCCGAAACCAACGGCGCGGTGGACTTGCAGGTGTACGCCAACGGCGCCATGGGCGGCGACACCGACATGCTGTCCCAGGTGCGCGCCGGGGCGATCGATTTCATTCCACTGCCGGGTGCGATTCTCTCGACGCTGGTGCCGGCCATGTCGATTGAAAGCATGCCGTTTGCGTTCAAGGACTACGACAGTGTCTGGGCTGCTCTGGACGGCAAGCTGGGCGAATACGTGCGCGCCAAGACCGAGAAGGTCGGCCTGATCCCAATGGAAAAAGTCTGGAACAACGGCTTCCGCCAGATCACCAGTTCGACGCGGCCGATCAACACGCCGCAAGACCTCGCCGGCTTCAAACTGCGCGTCTTGGTCAGCCCGCTGTGGACGTCGATGTTCAGCGCCCTGGGCGCCTCGCCGACCGGCATCAGCATCAACGAAACCTACTCGGCCTTGCAGACCAAAGTGGTCGACGGCCAGGAAAACCCGCTGGTGGTGGTCGAGTCCGCACGCTTCTATGAAGTGCAGAAATATTGCTCGATGACCGACCACATCTGGGGCGGTTTCTGGATCGTCGCCTCGGGCAAGACTTTCCCGAAACTGCCGGCGGACGTGCAGGAAATCGTCTCCCGGCAGATCAACGCCGCCGCGCTGGTTCAGCGCCAACAGGTGATCGACCTCAACTCCAGCCTGGAGCCGTCGCTGACCGCCCACGGCATCACCTTCAACAAAGTCGACCGCACACTGTTCAGGACAGACCTGCAATCGAAAGGCTTCTACACCCAATGGAAGGATAAGTACGGCCCGGAAGCCTGGAGCTTGCTTGAGCAATACGCGGGTCAACTGTCCTAAGCCGGAGACAAAGTCATGAAAAATGAACTGCCAATGACGGATGTTGCTCCCGCTGAAGGACTCAGCCCACACCAAACCACATTTCGTCTCGGCCGCGCGCTGGACACCGGTCTGCGCTGGCTGACCGAGGGCAGCGCGGCGTTGCTGGTGGTCATCGAAGTCACGCTGCTGTTCTGCAACGTGTTCTCGCGTTATGTGCTCAACCAGCCGATTGTCTGGGGCGACGAACTGGCTTCGCTGCTGTTCCTGTGGCTGGCGATGCTCGGTTCGGTGGTGGCGATGCGACGCGGCGAGCACATGCGGCTGACCTCGTTCATCTCGCGGCTGCCCGTGGAAAAACGGGCGTTCATCGACACCCTGGGCGCGGTGATCGTCATCACCTTCATCGGGCTGCTGTTTACCCCGGCCTGGGAGTACGTCAGCGACGAGTGGATCATCACCACCGCCGCCCTCGAAATCCCCAACGCCTTTCGTGTGTCCGCCATCGCCGTCGGCCTGAGCCTGATGTTGATGACCTGCGTCGCCCGGCTGTTGACCAGCGCACGGTTGATCGACTTCTCGGTCTCGGTGGCGATGCTCGCATCCCTCGGCGCGTTGTTGTGGGTGGCCGAAGGCTCGATGTTGCTGATGGGCAACTGGAACCTGGTGATCTTCTTCATGGTCGGCGTGATGGCGATGATCGTCATCGGCGTCCCCATCATGGTCGCGTTCGGCCTGGCCACGGTGGCGTACCTGTCGACCATGACCAGCACACCGCTGACGCTGGTGGTCGGGCGGATGGACGAAGGCATGGCGAGCCTGATCCTGCTGGCCATCCCGCTGTTCGTGTTTTTGGGTGCGCTGATCGAAGCCATGGGCATGGCGCGGGCGATGATCCGTTTCCTGTGCTCGCTGATCGGCCATGTGCGCGGCGGTTTGTCGTATGTGCTGATCGGCGCCATCTACCTGATCTCCGGTATTTCCGGCTCGAAAGCGGCAGACATGGCCGCCATCGCCCCGGCGCTGTTCCCGGAAATGAAGAAGCGCGGCGAGGACGAAAACGAACTGGTGGCGATGCTCAACGCCTCTGGGGCGATGTCGGAAACCATTCCGCCAAGCCTGGTGCTGATCACCATCGGTTCGGTGACCGGCGTGTCGATTTCCGCACTGTTCACCGGCGGTTTCATGCCGGCGGTGGTGGGCGCAATTGCGATGGCAGCCGTCATCTGGTGGAAGAACCGCAAAGGTGAGGCCTCCACCGGCAAACGTGCCTCGGGCAAGGAAATCGGCCACTCGCTGCTGCTCGCGATCCCTGCGCTGGCCCTGCCCTTCGTGATCCGCACTGCGGTGGTTGAAGGGGTCGCCACCGCCACCGAAGTCGCCGCCATCGGCGTGGCCTACACCTTCATTGTCGGTCTGCTGTGCTACCGCTGCTTCGACTGGCGCCGCTTGTACCCGATTCTGGTCAGCACCGCGTCGTTGTCCGGCGCGATCCTGATCATCATCGGCAGCGCCACCGCCATGGCCTGGGCGCTGACCCAGTCGGGCTTTTCGCACCAGTTGGCGCAAGTGATGGCGACCGTTCCGGGCGGCGCGATGGGCTTCCTGATCATCTCCGCCGTGGCGTTCATCCTGCTCGGCAGTTTCCTGGAAGGCATCCCGGCCATCGTGCTGTTCGGCCCGCTGCTGTTCCCGATTGCCAAAGCCATGGGCATCAACGACGTGCATTACGCCATGGTCGCGATCTTCGCCATGGGCCTGGGCTTGTTCGCCCCGCCATTCGGCGTCGGTTTCTACGCCGCGTGCGCCATCGCCAAGGTTGACCCAAGTGGCGCCATGCGCCGGGTCTGGCCGTATCTCGGCGCCTTGGTCGTGGCGCTGGCGGTGCTGATCGCCGTGCCATGGATTTCCATCGGTTTCCTGCCGTCTGCCTGAATCAACCTTTGACTGTCAGCACTCAAACACGAGGTTTTTTATGAATTTCTCCACTCTGCACCCAGGCTCCGCCACCGAGCGCCCACTGATCGTCGACAAACAACGCACCATTTCGTTTCTGGGCGAAGACCTGCGCATCTATGCCACGCCGCGCCTGGTCGACGACATTGAACAGACTTGCCTCGATTACCTGCTGACCTTCCTCGACGAGGGTGAAAACACCGTGGGGGCGGCGGTCGATATCCGTCACGTCGGCGCCACGCTGCTGGGCATGTCGGTGAACATCGTCGCCACGGTCACTCGCATTGAAGGTCGCAGCGTCACTTTCAATGTCGAGGTGCGCGATGACGTCGAGCTGGTGGCGACAGCGGCGCATACCCGCGTGGTGGTGAACGTCGCCAAACTGCGCAGCCGCGTCCAGGCCAAAGCCGAGGCAGCGGCCGCCGGCGACGTCGAAGACGGCGTGCTCAGCCCTTCGCAATTCTCCGCGTCACGCTGAGTCAGGGTCTTCGTCATGATCACCCTTCACGAACGCAACGGCATGCCGAACCTGGCGGCCGGGGATGCGCTGCCGGTCGTCGATGCCCATCACCATTTGTGGGACCTGGGCAACGGGCGCTATCCGTGGTTGCAGGACGAGTATCACGAGGAATTCTTCCTCGGCGACTATCACAGCCTGTGCCGTGATTTCCTGCCGGAACAGTTCCTCGCCCTGACCGAAAATCAACGTTTGGTCGGCACGGTGCACGTCGAGGCCGAGCGTGCACGCGACGAACAAGTCGCCGAGACACGCTGGCTGGAACAGATGAACGCCCGTTACGGCTTCCCGAATGCCATCGTTGCCCATGCCTGGTTCGATCGCGAAGACAGTGCAGAGATTCTCGCCGCTCAAGCCGCCAGGCCGCTGGTGAAAGGCATCCGTTCAAAACCGGTGACCTCGGCATCGCCGGACGTGTCAGTGGCCGGGGCCAAGGGCACCATGCAGGACCCGAACTGGCTGGAAGGCTTTTCGCGGCTGGCCGAGCACGATCTGTCGTGGGACCTGCGGGTGCCGCCGTGGCACCTGGTCGAAGCGGCGGAAGTGGCGGCGATGTTTCCGCAGATCCGCATCGCGCTCAACCACACCGGTTTCGCCTGGGACCGCAGCCCACAAGGCATGGCGCGCTGGCGCAAAGGCCTGGAGGCGTTGGCCTTGCAGCCGAACGTGCACATCAAGCTGTCGGAGTTCGGGCTTAAAGATTCGCCCTGGAATTATGACGACAACCGGATTGTGGTCCTGACCGCGCTGGAAATCTTCGGCCCCGAGCGCTGCATGTTTGCCAGCAATTTTCCGGTGGCCGGGCTGCGCGCTTCCTACGACACGATTGCCGATGGCATGGCCGCGATGCTCGCCCCCATGGGCCGTGCGGTGCAGGAAGCGGTGTTCGCCGGCAACGCTCGACGCTTTTATCGATTGGAGGAGCAGCATGGATAACCTGTCGGCCATCGACTGGCGCGCACGTTTTCTGGCCAGCGGCGACGATGCGGATTTGCCCATCGTCGACGCGCATCAACACTATTTCGATATCGAAAACCATTACTACCCATGGCTGAACGACCGGCCGTTGCGACCGTTTCGTTATGGCGATTACTCGTCGATCTGCCGCAATTTCCTGCCGGCCGACTATCACCGGCTGACCGGCCGCCATCACGTGGTGCAGACGGTCTTGATCGAGGGTGAGTGGGACCCGGCGACACCGGCCGATGAAGTGCGGTTTGTCGAATCGCTGGCGAAAACCGAGTCCACCCTGGGCGCCATGGTCGCGCAGGCCTGGCTGGATCGTGAAGACGCTTTTGATCTGCTGCGCCTATACGGCGATCACCCGCTGGTGCGCGGCATACGCCACAAACCGACAGTGACCAGCCGTGAAACCTGGCGCGAAGATTTTGTCGCCCCCGGTTCGATGCGCGATCCGCGCTGGCGCGATGGCTATGCCCAACTGGCCGAAAACGGCCTGCACTTCGAATTGCAGGCGCCGTGGTGGCATCTGCCGGAAGCCGCCGAGCTGGCCCGGGATTTTCCCGACGTGTCCATCGTGGTCAATCACACCGCACTGCCCGCCGACCGCTCCGAAGAAGGTCTGGCCGGTTGGCGTGAAAACCTCGCCCTGCTGGCAAAGGAACCGAACGTCGTGCTGAAGATTTCCGGCATCTGCATTCCCGGCAAGGCGTGGCCGGTCGAGGCGAACCGCGTGGTGGTGAACGACGCGATATCGATTTTCGACGTCAGCCGCTGCGCGTTCGCCAGCAATTACCCGGTCGATGGCGTGGTGAACAGCCTCAGCGAAGTGTTCGACGGTTTCAAAACCATTGTCCGGGACCGCTTTCTCGAAGATCGGCTTGCGCTGTTTCATGACAACGCCCGACGCATCTACCGGCTCGCTTGACCCGATCTGAACAGCTCATCAGGAGTCCAACATGTTTGAAGTTTCAGGCCACAACTACATCGCCGGCACGCGCTCGGCCAACGGCACGAGCACCCTGCAAAGCCACGACGCCAGCACTGGCGAAGCTCTGCCCTATCGCTTCCATCAGGCGACAACCGAGGAAGTGAATGCCGCTGCAGAAGCCGCGGCCACGGCGTACCCGACTTTCCGCAACCTGTCGGCCGCCCGCCGCGCCGGGTTCCTCGATGCCATCGCCGCAGAACTCGATGCGCTGGATGACACGTTCATCGCCCTGGTGTGCCAGGAAACTGCCCTGCCCGCCGGACGCATTCAAGGTGAACGAGCACGCACCAGCGGCCAGATGCGTCTGTTCGCCACGATGCTGCGTCGGGGTGATTTCTACGGTGTGCGCATCGACCGTGCGCTGCCGGACCGTCAGCCACTGCCGCGTCCCGACCTGCGTCAGTACCGCACCGGGCTCGGTCCGGTCGCCGTGTTCGGCGCCAGCAACTTTCCGCTGGCCTTCTCCACTGCCGGCGGCGACACCGCTTCCGCCCTCGCCGCCGGTTGCCCGGTGGTGTTCAAGGCCCACAGCGGCCACATGGCAACCGCCGATTACGTCGCCGATGCGATCACCCGCGCAGCGCGCAAAACCGGGATGCCCGCAGGCGTGTTCAACCTGCTCTACGGCAGCGTCGGAGAAGCGCTGGTCAAGCATCCGGCCATTCAGGCGGTCGGCTTCACCGGTTCATTGCGTGGCGGCCGCGCCTTGTGTGACATGGCGGCCGCGCGCCCTCAGCCAATCCCGGTGTTCGCCGAGATGAGCAGCATCAACCCGGTGTTGCTGATGCCCGAAGCACTCAAGGCACGCGGTGAAAAAATCGCCGCCGAGCTGAGCGCTTCCGTGGTGTTGGGTGCGGGCCAGTTCTGCACCAATCCCGGTTTGGTGCTGGGCATTCGTTCGGCGGAATTCACGGCTTTCCTCGACCGGTTTACCGGATTGATGAGCGAACAACCGGCGCAAACGATGCTCAACGCCGGCGCCTTGAAAAGCTATTGCCATGGCCTCGACAACCTGCGCGCTCACCCCGGCATCACGCACCTGGCCGGCAGCGAGCAACAGGGCAATCAGGCGCGGCCGCAAGTGTTCAAGGCCGATGCGAGCCTGCTGATCAATGGCGATGAGTTGCTTCAGGAAGAAGTCTTCGGCCCTACCACCCTCGTCGTTGAAGTCGCCGACCACACCGAGTTGATGCAGGCACTGCACGGTTTGCGCGGGCAGTTGACCGCCACGCTGATTACCGAGGATTCGGAGCTCGATACCCTCGGCGACGTACTGGCCCTGCTGGAACAGAAAGTCGGGCGCGTGCTGTTCAACGGTTATCCCACTGGCGTGGAAGTCTGCGACGCCATGGTGCATGGCGGCCCTTACCCGGCGACGTCGGATGCACGCGGCACCTCGGTCGGAACCTTGGCGATCGATCGTTTCCTGCGGCCGGTGTGTTACCAGAATTGCCCCGACAGCCTGTTGCCGGAGGCCCTGAAGAACAGCAACCCGCTGAGCATCGCCCGACTGGTTGACGGCGTCAGCAGCCGCGATGCGCTGTAAGTCACACGGCTTCAACTAACACCCACGTTTAGCGACAACTTCCGCGCCTGTTGAACAACAGGCGTCGGATTCGCTCGTCCCGAAAACCGCAACACCCACACAACAACAAAAACAGAGGAAGTCTCATGCAAGTTCAACGTCACCCGAAACAACGCTTGTGCAAATTGATGCTGGCCGTGTCCGCCGCCGTGATGATCAACATTGCAGGTGCTCAATTGGCCTTTGCCGAAACCACTCCCACCGCGACGACCGCGCAGATGCAATGCCCCACTGAAGCCACACCGCGCTACACCAAAACCCCCACCGGTTACCTCATGGTCCTGCGCACGGGCGACAACGCGTTCAAGGAGCTGACCAAACTGGCCATCGCCGAGAAGATCCCCAGCGCGTCCATCACCGGTATCGGCTTCGGCAACGTCAAGTTCGGTTTCTGGAACAAGGACAAGAAGGACTTCGACGCCAAGCTCTTGAACGGTGTCGAGATGGCGAGCATCACCGGCTCGGTCGCCTGGAAAAACGATCAGCCTTCGATCCATATGCACGGCGTGGCCGGTGACGCCACGTTCCAGGCGTATGGCGGCCACATCCTCGACTTCGAAGTCACCACCGGCTCGATGGAAATCACCGTGATCGTCCACCAGCGTCGCCTGGAGCGCGGCATTGACCCATGCATCGGCGCCAACGTGCTGGGTATCTGATCCAGGCATCACGCTCCCGCCTGTCACGGCGGGGGGC
>NZ_AKJI01000120.1:0-13554 GCF_000282415.1 Pseudomonas sp. GM60 | reverse complement strand
CGCCTTCGCGGGCAAGCCTCGCTCCTACAGGTCATGCGTCGTTCATGAAAACACCGATAACCTGTAGGAGCGAGGCTTGCCCGCGAAGAGGCCCGCACAGACACACACATTCTGGACATGACCCCATGAACACCACCGAAAGCCTCAAGGATTACCAGCGCGTTCGTCTGTTGGCGATCCGTTCGCTGTTCGAGATCATCGAGCAGTCCAGCGAAGGCACGGTGATTGTCGACCGCGACGCGAACATCGTCTGGATGAACGAACGTTATGCCCGACGCTTCGGTCTGGATTCGGCGCAAGTGGCCATCGGCAAAGCCTGCGAAAGTGTGATCCCCGGCAGCCTGCTACGGGAAGTGGTGCGCACCGGCCGACCGATTCTGCTCGACATGCAGGACACCCCCAAGGAACCGTTGGTGGTGATGCGCCTGCCGATCCATGACGACGCCGGCGTGGTGATCGGCGCCATCGGTTTTGCGTTGTTCGATGAGTTGCGCAGCCTGTCGCCGATGCTCAAGCGCTACATGAGCATGCAGGAAGAATTGGCCTCCACCCGTTCGCTGCTGCGGGCGCGGCAGACCAAGTACAACTTCGCGCATTTTATCGGCACCAGTGCGGCCAGCCTCGAAGTCAAACGCCGCGCCCGACGCAGCGCCAGTGCTGACTCTCCGGTTTTGCTGCTCGGCGAAACCGGCACCGGCAAAGAGCTGCTGGCGCAGGCGATTCATGGCGCATCACCCCGTGCGCACAAAGCTTTCGTCAGCATCAACAGCGCAGCGATTCCCGAGGCGCTGCTTGAGGCCGAGTTCTTCGGCACTGCCCCCGGCGCGTTTACCGGGGCCGATCGCAAGGGCCGCGTCGGCAAGTTGCAGATTGCGCAGGGCGGCACGCTGTTTCTCGATGAAATCGGCGACATGCCGCTGCCGCTGCAAAGCAAGCTGCTGCGGGTGCTGCAGGAAAAGGAATTCGAACCGGTCGGGTCCAACGAAGTGATTCAGAGCGATGTGCGGGTGATCGCCGCGACCTCCACCGACCTTGAAGCGGCGATCAAACGCGGCGAGTTTCGCGCCGATTTGTATTACCGCCTCAATGTGCTGCCGATCCAGGTGCCGCCGCTGCGTGATCGTCTCGATGATTTGCCAGCCTTGAGCGAGGCCATTCTTGAAGAGCTGCGCAGTCAGCACGAGCTGAACCGCGAAGCGCTGGAGTTGCTGGCCCGACACGCCTGGCCGGGGAACATTCGCGAGTTGCGCAACGTGCTGGAACGGGCGGCATTGCTCAGTGACGATCTGATGCTGAACGCGACCGATATCCGCGCGGCGATTGGTACGTTTACGCCAGTGGAGCGTGTGGCACCTTTGAAGGTTGAGTCGGTGGCACACGAGACGTTCAGTGAGGCGCGTGAACGGTTTGACCGGCAGTTGATTGAATCGGCCCTCGCGCAATGCGGGGGGAAAGTGATTGAGGCGGCGGCGCGGCTGGGGCTTGGGCGGTCGACGTTGTACAAGAAGATGGTGGCGTTGGGGATTGCTGAGTCTCAATAGAGAGACATGCATCTCTATTTACAGACATATTTTTGGAGCGCTTTGCGCTCATCGCCAGCAAGCCGGCTCCTACAGGGTTTTCGGTGTTGATGCGATCTTCTGTAGGAGCCGGCTTGCTGGCGATGGCGGCCTCCAAACCACAAAAAATCTCAAAAAAGAGACAAACGTCTCTCTCCACACACTGAAATCACAAAAATATCCTTATATTTCAATATGTTGCCACCTTGGCACAAATCTCGCTAAAGCCCTCCCCCACACCGTTTCACCCCACAAAAATAACAATCCAGGAGACACACCATGAGTGTGATCATTGCCTTGGCAGCCCTCGCGCTGCTGATGCTCGCGGCCTACCGTGGCTACAGCGTTATCCTCTTTGCCCCGATTGCCGCCCTCGGCGCCGTTCTGCTCACCGACCCTTCCGCCGTCGCCCCTGCTTTCACCGGGGTGTTCATGGAGAAAATGGTCGGCTTCATCAAACTGTATTTCCCGGTGTTCCTGCTCGGCGCGGTGTTCGGCAAGCTGATCGAGTTGTCGGGTTTTTCGCGTTCCATCGTTGCGGCGGCGATTCGCCTGCTCGGCACCCGTCAGGCGATGCTGGTGATCGTGCTGGTTTGCGCCCTGCTCACTTACGGCGGCGTGTCGCTGTTTGTGGTGGTGTTTGCGGTCTACCCGTTCGCGGCCGAGATGTTCCGCCAGAGCAATATTCCCAAGCGCCTGATCCCGGCGACCATCGCCCTCGGCGCCTTCTCGTTCACCATGGACGCCCTGCCCGGCACCCCGCAAATCCAGAACATCATCCCCAGCACCTTCTTCAACACCACCGCTTGGGCGGCCCCGTGGCTGGGTTTGATCGGCGCAATCTTCGTGGTCTGCGCCGGCATGGCGTTTCTGCAGCGCCAGCGTAACAAGGCTCAGATTTCGGGCGAAGGCTACGGCACCGACCTGCGCAACGAGCCGGAAACCGCTGCCGACATCAAACTTCCCAATCCGTGGATCGCGCTGTCGCCGCTGCTGGCCGTCGGCATCATGAACCTGTTGTTTACCCAGTGGATTCCCCAGTGGTACGGCAAGACCCACAGCCTCGCGCTGCCAGGCATGGCCGCACCGGTAACCACCGATGTCGCCAAACTCACGGCGATCTGGGCCGTTCAGGCTGCGTTGCTGGTCGGCATCATCATGGTGTTGGTGTTCGGCTTCCAGGCGATTCGCGGCAAGTTGGCTGAAGGCAGCAGAAGTGCGGTCAGCGGTTCATTGCTGGCCGCAATGAACACCGCGTCCGAATACGGTTTTGGCGCGGTAATCGCGTCTTTGCCAGGCTTTCTGGTGCTGGCCGAATGGCTCAAAAGCATTCCCAACCCGCTGGTCAACGAAGCGATCACCGTGACTTTACTGGCCGGTATCACCGGCTCTGCATCGGGCGGTATGAGCATTGCGCTGGCGGCCATGGCCAATGACTTCATCGCTGCGGCCCATGCGGCCAACATTCCCCTGGAAGTGCTGCACCGCGTCGCCGCGATGGCCAGTGGCGGCATGGACACCCTGCCGCATAACGGCGCGGTCATCACCTTGCTGGCGGTGACCGGCCTGACCCACCGCGAAGCCTACAAAGACATTTTCTGTATTACGCTGATCAAGACCCTGGCGGTTTTTGTGGTGATCGGTACTTTCTACGCCACTGGCATTGTGTGAGGTATTCATGACGACTCTTTCAGGCAAGACCGCACTGGTCACCGGCTCCACCAGCGGCATCGGCCTGGGCATCGCCCTCAGCCTGGCCAAGGCTGGCGCCAACCTGATTCTCAATGGTTTCGGCGATGCCTCCACAGTGATTGCCGAGGTTGAACAGTTCGGCGGCAAGGTCGGTCATCACCCCGCCGATGTCAGCGACCCTGCGCAGATTGCCGACATGATCGCCTACGCCGAGCGCGAGTTCGGCGGCGTGGACATTCTGGTCAACAACGCCGGCATTCAGCACGTGGCGTCGGTGGAAGATTTTCCCGTGGAGCGCTGGGATTCGATTATTGCGATCAACCTGTCGTCGGTGTTTCACAGCACCCGTTTGAGCCTGCCAGGCATGCGCGCCAAGGGTTGGGGGCGGGTTATCAATATCGCCTCGGTGCATGGCCAGGTCGGTTCGGTGGGCAAAGCGGCTTACGTCGCGGCCAAGCATGGGGTGATCGGTTTGACCAAGGTGGTCGGCCTGGAAACCGCCACGACCAACGTCACCTGCAACGCAATCTGCCCAGGTTGGGTATTGACGCCGTTGGTGCAGAAGCAGATTGACGACCGCATCGCCAAAGGGGTTGATCCGCAGCAGGCGCAGCACGATTTGCTGGCCGAGAAGCAGCCGTCGCTGGAGTTCGTTACGCCGCCTCAGCTGGGTGAACTGGTGCTGTTTTTGTGCAGTGAAGCCGGTAGCCAAGTGCGGGGCGCGGCGTGGAATATAGATGGTGGGTGGTTGGCGCAGTGATTGGGCGATAGACCGCGTTATCGTTCATCGCGGGCAAGCCTCGCTCCTACAGGTCATGCGTCGTTCATGAATACACCGATAACCTGTAGGAGCGAGGCTTGCCCGCGAATGGATCTGAAGATAAAAGAAGAGGCAAAAAATGTCCGACATCCTCTGGCAACCTGACGCCAAACGCATCGCCAAGACCCGCATGGATGCCTTCCGACGCGCCATCAATCAGCGCCACCACCTCGACATTGCCGACTACGCCGCCCTGCACCAATGGTCCATCGATCAACGGGTCGATTTCTGGCAAGCCATCGTCGATTTCTTCGACATCCGTTTCCACACGCAACCGGACGCCGTGCTGATCGAAGGCGATCACATGCCCAGCGCCCAATGGTTTCCCGGCGCCACCCTGAACTTTGCCGAACACTTGCTGCGCCGTCGTGACGATGCCGTCGCCGTGATTGCGATCGGTGAAAACGGCCAGCGCGAACAACTGACCTGGGCCGAACTGGCCGAGCATGTCGCCGGTTTTCAAAACAGCTTGATCGCCGTCGGTGTCGGCCTTGGCGACCGCGTTGCCGCGTGCATGCCGAACACTTGGCAAACCCTGGTCGCCATGCTCGCCACCACCAGCATCGGGGCGATCTGGTCCTGTTCGTCGCCGGACTTCGGCACCCAGGGCGTCATCGACCGCTTCGGCCAGATCGAACCGAAAGTGCTGATCACCTGCGCCGGTTACCGTTATGCCGGCAAAGACATCGACCAAAGCGCCAAGGTCAACGAAATCCTTGAACGCCTGCCGTCGCTGCAACAGCTGATCGTGGTGCCTTACGCACGACCCCAGGCGCACATCAAAGACTTCCGCACCCACGCAGGCGTGACACTTTGGGATGCGTTCTACGAACCGGGCGGCGAGCCGGATTTCGTTGCCGTGCCTTTCGCCCATCCGCTCTACATCCTCTATTCCAGCGGCACCACCGGCGTGCCCAAATGCATCATCCACAGCACCGGCGGCGTGCTGTTGCAGCACGTCAAGGAACACGGCCTGCATTGCGACCTCGGGCCCGGCGACCGCTTGTTTTACTACACCACTTGCGGCTGGATGATGTGGAACTGGCTGGTGTCGGCCCTGGCTGTTGGCAGCGCCGTGGTGCTGTACGACGGCTCGCCATTTCATCCCGGCCCGGAGCGTTTGATCGACCTGATCGACGACGAGCGCATCAGCGTGTTCGGCACCAGTCCCAAGTACCTCGCGACCCTGGAAAGCAACGGTGTGAAGCCTCGGCAAAGCCATGATCTCGGCACGCTGAAAACCCTGTTGTGCACCGGCTCGGCGCTATCGCCGCAAAGCTACGACTACGTCTACCGTGACCTCAAGGCCGACCTGTGCCTGGCGTCGATGTCCGGTGGCACCGACATCGTTTCGTGCTTCGTGAACGGCAATCCGCTGCTGGCGGTGCGTCGCGGTGAAATCCAGGGCAAGAGCCTGGGGATGGCGGTCGAAGTCTGGAACGATGCCGGCCGTGCGGTCATTGGCGAAAAAGGTGAACTGGTCTGCACCCGACACTTTCCGGCCATGCCCGTCGGCCTGTGGAACGACCCGACCGGGGAAAAACTGCGCGCGTCTTATTTCAGCCTGTTCCCCGGCGTCTGGGCCCAGGGCGATTACGCCGAACAATTGGCTCACGGCGCGATGATGATTCACGGGCGCTCGGATGCAGTACTCAACCCCGGCGGCGTGCGCATCGGCACGGCGGAGATTTACCGTCAGGTGGAGAAAGTCCCGCAAGTCACCGACAGCGTGGCCATCGGTCAACAATGGCAAGACGACGTGCGGGTGGTGCTGTTCGTGCGGCTGGTCGAGGGGGTCGAACTGGACGAGGCGCTGCAACAGCAGATTCGCCAGATCATCCGCGCCAACACCACGCCACGCCACGTACCGGCGAAGATTGTCGCCGTGACGGACATTCCGCGCACCATCAGCGGCAAAGTGGTCGAGTTGGCGGTGAGGAACGTTGTGCATGGCCAGCCGGTGAAAAACACCGATGCGCTGGCCAATCCCGAAGCGCTGGAGCAATTTCGGAATCGGCCGGAACTCAACACTTGAAACACACCCCGGCTCCTACAGAGGGGATGCGGGTCAGTCCATCAGGCCCCATTCGCCGGGTTGTGCGTTGGGTCCCGGTGATGCGTCGGCATGCAGCTTGAGCCGCAGGCGCAAATTGTTCAGCGAGTCCGCATGCTTCAAGGCCTCTTCTTCGCCGATAGCGCCTTCGATCACCAGTGCGTACAGCGCGCAATCGAACGTCTGCATGCCCTGTTCGGTCGACTTCTCCATGATCCCTTTGAGCTCGTCGAATTCATTGCGCCGTATCAGGTCGCCTACGGTCGGCGTGCCCAGCATCACTTCTACCGCCGCCCTGCGTTGACCGTCGCGAGTGCGCACCAGACGCTGGGAAACGAACGCTTTAAGGTTGTTGCCCAGGTCATGCAGCAGTTGCATCCGCCGTTCTTGCGGGAAGAAATTGATAATGCGATCCAGCGCCTGATGGGCGTTGTGGGCATGCAAGGTGGAAATCACCAAATGCCCGGTGTCGGCAAACGCCAGCGCATGCTCCATGGTCTCGCGGTCGCGGATCTCACCGATCAGCACCACGTCGGGTGCCTGGCGCAGGGTGTTTTTCAGCGCGGTATGAAAACTGCGGGTGTCGACGCCGACCTCGCGCTGATTGATGATCGATTTTTTGTGCCGGTGGATGTACTCGATGGGGTCTTCGATGGTGACGATATGCCCGCTGCTATGGCGGTTGCGGTAATCGATCAACGCCGCCAGCGAGGTCGACTTGCCTGAGTCGGTGGCGCCGACGAACAGCATCAGCCCTTGTTTGAGCATCACCGTTTCCAGCAGCACGGGTGGCAACTTGAGGTCTTCGAAACGCGGAATATCGAGCTTGATGTTGCGCACCACGATCGACACATCGTTGCGTTGCTTGAAAATATTGACCCGAAAGCGCCCGACACCCGACAACGAAATCGCCAGGTTCATCTCCAGCTCCCGATCGAACTCCAATCGCTGTTCGGCGTCCATGATGGACGCGGCAATCGCGGCGATTTCCCCCGGTTTGAACGGCTGGTCGGCCAGGGGTTTGAGTACACCGTCAAACCGGGCGCAGGGTGGCGCACCGGTGGACAGGTACAAATCGGAACCCTCCTGGCTGGACAGGGTCTTTAACAGCGCATCGATTTCCATGGCAAAAAACACCCGCGAAGCATTCAATGAACAGAAATGACCCAAAAAATCGGTCATTCAGCGTCTACCGCCCTAGGATAGTAGACGCCGTCACCCCGACCGACGTGCAGGACACCTTGATGAACGCAGTACCCACCGGCAGCGATGCCCAGGCCTTGATTGCCCGACTGGACTGGACGTGCACCCCGCTCGGCGCCGCCAGTGACTGGCCGCAGAGCCTGCGCACAGCGGTGGACATCGTGATTCACTCACCGATGCCGATGCTGTTGCTGTGGGGGCCGCAGCTTACGCAGATCTATAACGACGGCTTCGCGCTGCTGGCCGGCAGCAAGCATCCGCACGCTTTCGGACAACCGACGCACCAGATCTGGCCAGAACTCAAAGACTTTACCGACCCGATTTACAGCGCCGTCCTACAAGGCCAGGTGCGGACCTACAGCGAACAGCGCTTCACCCTGCAACGCGACGGGAATGATTCCGACTTCTGGCTGGATTTGACCTACAGCCCGATCCGCGATGAACACGCCGACGTCGCCGGGATTCTGGTCACGGCCATCGAAACCAACGAACGCCGACGTATCGCCCTCGAACTGGAGCAGCGCTCGGCCGCCAGCCTGAAGGCTCAACGCGAGACCGAGGAACGCCTGCAACTGGCGCTGGCAGCCACTGACGCCGTCGGCACCTGGGACTGGGACATCGGCGAAGACCGCTTCATCGCCGACGCGCACTTCGCCCAATTGCACGGCATCGACCCGCTACTCGCCAGTCAGTTGCCCATCAGCGACTATCTCGAAGCCGTGCATCCGGAAGACCGCTCGATGGTCACCCGCGGCATCAAGCAATGCATCACTCAGGGCAGCGAATACGCCGAGGAATATCGCCTGCTGCAACCCGACGGCCAGATGCGCTGGGTGTTTGCCCGGGGCCGTTGTTACAAGGACCACCATGGCCGGCCGATCCGTTTCCTCGGCGCCGCGCTGGACCTGACAGAACGAAAACACACCGAACAGGCCTTGCGTCAGAGTCAGACCGAGCTGCAACTGATCATCAACGCCATGCCGATCCTGATCAGTTACGTCGACAGCGAGGAACGCTTTCGCCTGAACAACGCGGCGTACCTCGACTGGTACGGCCTGACGCCCCAGGAGCTTTACGGTCGGACCATTCGTGAGGTGCTGGGTGAAGAAGCCTACGCCTTGCGCGCCGAATACATCGCCGAAGCATTGGCTGGCAGGACCTGCTGTTTCAGCATCAGCACGCCGCATCGTGATGGCAGCACCCGACAAGCCTTGATGAATTACCTGCCCCGCCACGGGCCGGATGGCGCGGTGAACGGTTTCTACATTTTTGTGATCGACGAAACCGAGCGCAAACAGACCGAAGAAGCCTTGCGCAATCTCAACGAAACCCTTGAGGAACGTGTCGCCGCCCGTACCCAGCAATTGGCCGAAGCGAACCAGCGCCTGCAAAACGAAATGTTCGAACGCGAGCGCGCCGAAGATGCCCTGCGCCATGCGCAGAAAATGGAAGCGGTCGGCCAGCTCACCGGCGGCATCGCCCATGACTTCAACAACATGCTCACCGGGATCATCGGCAGCCTCGACCTGATGCAGCGCTACATCGCCGATGGGCGTACCGCCGAGATCGGCCGTTTCACCGAAGCGGCGGTGTCGTCAGCCAACCGCGCAGCCGCCCTGACCCATCGCCTGCTCGCTTTCTCCCGGCGCCAGTCGCTGGACCGCAAGCCGCTGAACGCCAACGAACTGATTCATTCTCTGGAAGATTTGCTCAGCCGCACCAAGGGCGACCACATCGAGCTGAAACTGCAACTGGCCGATGAAGCCTGGCCGGTCAGCACCGACGTCAGCCAACTGGAAAACGCCCTGCTCAACCTGGTGATCAATGCGCGGGATGCCATGCCCGATGGCGGCGAGTTGCGTATCGAAACCGCCAATGTCTATCTGGACAGCAGTGACATCAACATTCTGGAACCCGTCAAGGCCGGGGATTACCTGATGATCGCCGTCAGTGACAACGGCACCGGCATGACCCCGAAAGTGTTGGCCAAGGCGTTCGATCCATTTTTCACCACCAAACCTATCGGCCAGGGCACGGGGCTGGGTTTGTCGATGATCTACGGTTTTGCCCAGCAGTCGGGTGGCCACGTGAGCCTGTTCAGCCTGCCGGGCCAGGGCACCAGCGTGCGCCTGTTTTTGCCGCGTTTGCACGAGATGGAGCCGCAAGATGTGCTGACGCCGGTCATCGGCGAGGCCCCCTCGGCGATAGCCGGGGAAACCGTGGTGTTGGTGGAAGATGATCCGGCGGTACGCATGCTGGTGTTCGATCTGCTCAAGGAGCTGGGTTATCGCGCCCACGAGGCCGAAGATGCGAAGACCGCCCTGCCCCTGCTCGAATCCGATTTGCGGGTCGATCTGCTGGTGACCGATGTCGGGCTGCCGGGCATGAACGGTCGGCAATTGGCAGAAATCGCCCGTCAGCACCGTCCGGAGCTCAAAGTGCTGTTCATGACCGGTTACGCGGAAATGGCCGCCGAGCGTCAGAGCTTCCTTGAGGAAGGCATGGACATGGTGGCCAAACCGTTTTCGGTTGACCTGCTGGCCAACAAGATTCGCACGATGATCGGCCAACCCGAGTGAGTTGAGGCATAATCGCGCGCCCCGATCCCCCCACATAGCCACTACCGTTGCAAGGTACTCGCCCCATGAAAGCTCAAGCCCGCCATATTCTGGTGAAAACCTCGGAAGAAGCCGAGCAGCTCAAACAACGCATCGCCAAGGGCGAAGCCTTCGATGTGCTGGCCAAGAAGTATTCCACCTGCCCGTCCGGCAAGCGCGGCGGTGATCTCGGTGAAGTACGGCCAGGGCAGATGGTCGGTGTGATTGATGCGGTGATTTTCAAGAAGCCGTTGCGGGTGGTGCATGGGCCGATCAAGAGCAAGTTTGGCTATCACCTGGTGCAGGTGTTTTATCGGGATTGATGGGTTGGCTTGAGGGCCCCATCGCTGGCAAGCCAGCTCCTACAAGGACCGCGAAAAACCTGTAGGAGCTGGCTTGCCAGCGATCCGACTGCGCAGCAGCCGGCCATTCACCACCTACCGCGGAATCAGTGCCCCAGGCACCTGAATCACCCGACTCGCCAACCGATGCCCCGCCTCGGCCGCCTCCACCGGACTCCCCCCCTTGAGCCGACTGGCCAGGTACGCCGCACTGAACGAATCCCCCGCCGCCGTCGTGTCCACCACGCGTTCGACCTTCTGTGCCGGCACCTCGAACGACTCGCCCTCACAGCGAATCAGGCACGCTTCGGCACCGCGCTTGAGCACCACTTCCGGCGTCCCCACCTGCTCGTACGCGGCGAACACCGCCTCGCAATCGGAAAAATGAAACAGCGCCTGTTCGTCGTCGACAGTCAGCAACGCCAGATCCACATACGGCAACACGCTGCGATACGCCGCCCGAGCCTCCTCGATCGACGCCCACAAACGTGGCCGGTAATTGTTATCGAACACAATCCGCGCATCCCGCTGCCGTGCTTCGATCAGAGTTTCCAGCAACTTCTCCCGACCTTGTACACCGAGCACCGCCAGGGTGATGCCGCTGAAATACAACACGTCGTAATCCGGCAGCGCCGCGAGGATCGGCGCGGCGGCTGGCGTGGTAAAGCAATCGCGGACGGCGGCTTCGTTGCGCCAGTAGAGAAAACGCCGCTCACCGGCGGCGTCGGTCTGGATGCAGTACAAACCGGGCAAGCGACCGGGCAGGCGCTGGACCATGTCCAGGCCAATGTTTTCGGCGGCCCAGCTTCGGCACATGGCGTCGCTGAAACTGTCGTCGCCCAGGGCGGTGACGTAATCAACGCTGCCGCCTTCGCCGAGTTCCCGGGACAGATAGACCGCCGTGTTCAAGGTATCGCCGCCGAAGCTCTGTTGCAGACTGCCGTCGGCGCGATGTTGCAACTCGATCATGCATTCGCCGATCAGGGCGATGCGCGGGATGTTGGGGCCGAGTGTGTTGATGGTGTTCATTGTTGTGGTGTCTCTGGTGGTTCGGTGGTGTCTGAGAGGACGCCTTCGCGGGCAAGCCTCGCTCCTACAGGTTTTGTGTCATTCGCAAATGATGATTACGGCACAAATCCTGTAGGAGCGAGGCTTGCTGGCGATGGCCGCGCCTCGGTCTGGAACCTTAGAAACAGGTTTCCATGGTTTCGATGACATTCAACTGCTCATCCACCAGACACCCGGTGCGCCACTTGTCGAACGTCAGGCACGGGTGCGAAGTGCCGAACGAAATGATATCGCCCACCCGCAGCTCAATCCCCGGCGCCACGGTCATGAACGCGTGCTGATCCATCACCGCCGTCACCTTGCAGGCACTGACATCGTCACCCTTTGCCGGCACCACACCAGCCTTGTAACGCAGCAACGGCACCGGCAGCCCGGCGTCGTAGGCCACGTCGCGCTTGCCCAGGGCGATCACCGCAAAACCCGGTTCCGGCAACGACTGCACATGGGCCCAGACTTCCAGCGCCGGGCGCAGGCCTTCGTGCAGGTCGCTACGACGGTCGAGCACACAGCATTGCGCTTCTTTATAGATGCCATGGTCGTGGGCCACGTAGCTGCCAGGGCGCAATACGCTGAGGAAACGTCCGCCAGCGTTCTGCGCTTCGAAGGACTCGGCGATCAGGTCGTACCAGGCCGAACCCGACGCGGTGATGATCGGCTTGGCAATGGCGAACGCGCCGCTGTCCTGCAACTGCACCGCCAGACGCACCAGCGACGCGGCGAACGCACGAATGCCGGTGACCGCATGATCACCGTGAATCACGCCTTCATAACCTTCGATACCGGTCAGTGCCAACGCGGGTTGTGCATTGATGGCCTTGGCCAGGGCGATCACTTCCTCTTCGGTCCGGCAACCGCAACGGCCACCCACCACGCCGTACTCGATCATCACGTTCAGGCGCACACCGCGCGAGGCGAAATACGCGCCGAGGTCAGCGACGTTGTCCGGGTGATCGACCATGCAATGGAAATCGAACGTCGGGTCCGCCAACAAATCGGCGATCAGCGCCATGTTCGGCGTCCCCACCAATTGGTTGGCCATCAGCACCCGACGCACACCATGCGCGTACGCCGCGCGGGTTTGCGTGGCGCTGGCCAGGGTGATGCCCCAGGCGCCGGCGTCCAGTTGGCGGCGAAACAAGGCCGGGGTCATGCTGGTTTTGCCGTGAGGCGCGAGTTCGGCGCCGCTGTTGCTGACGAACGCCTGCATCCAGCGAATGTTGTGTTCCAGCGCCTCGCGATGCAGCACCAGCGCAGGCAGGCTGACGTCGCGCACCAGATGGGCACCGGTCTGGGCAAAGCCCTTTTCCACGGCAGCAGTATTTTGGGCAGAAGACATGGTCGAACTCCTCACATTTTCGCGGCCGTGAACAGCCGCTGTTATTCGTTAATGCGACGGGCCAGGCGGTTGGCGTTGTCGATCAACACCCGGCGATAGTCGTTGTAATGCGTCTTGGCATCGGCCCGTGGGGCGACGATGCACAGGGTCGCAATGGCCACGCCGTTCGGGTCTTTGACCGGGGCGGCGAAGCAATGGGTAAAGGTGTCGGCGACACTGTCGAAGGAGAAAAAACCGTCGATGCCGGCCTGACGGATTTCACCGAGAAACTGCTCCAGCGGCAGGCGTTCACCGTTAGGCAGGATGAAGTCGTCGTGATCGATCAGGTCGATGATTTCCTGGTCGCTCAGGTGCGCCAGCAACAGGCGCCCGGACGCGGTCCAGGGGATCGGCGCGTTCTCGCCGATGTCCGAGGAAATGCGGAAATGCCGCTCGCCCTCTTTCATCAATGCCACCGTGTATTTGCGCCCGTTGAGCAGGCACATCTGCGCGGTTTCATGGGTCTGGCTGACGATCTCCTGCAGGGCGTGATCGGCCTCGCGGGTCAGGTCGAAATGACGCAAATGCGCCTGCCCGAGGAAGTACAGCTGACGGCCGAGGTAAACGTGACCGTCCTTGCCCACGGGCTCCAGAATCCGCCGTTCGAGCAAGGACGCCACCAGTTCGTAGACCGTGGATTTCGGGCTGCCGATGCCACTGGCAATTTCATTCGGACGCAGGGGCTGGCCGATTTCCTTGAGGAAATCGAGGATATCGAACGCCCGGTCCAGACCGCGAGCCCGGCGCTTGATGGTGTCTTCGGTCATGTCAGTGTTTCCCAATCAAAGTGCCGGGAGTTTACCCAGAGTGCCGTGTCGACCGTTAGGCCGCCATCGCCGGCAAGCC
>NZ_AKJI01000119.1:0-18021 GCF_000282415.1 Pseudomonas sp. GM60 | reverse complement strand
GCCTCGCTCCTACAGGGGGAGGCGGTGCTCTTGTAGGAGCGAGGCTTGCCCGCGAAGAGGCCCGAAGCAACACCACAAATCCCGGAGATCTACACTTTACGGATGACGGTTGCGCACTAAACCCGCAAAATGCAACGATTCCGGCAACTATCGACGGCACCGCCCGCGAGCGGTGCCGATAAAGCCATTGATCCAATCAGACTGGGCCTGCTGACTCTATGCGAATGCGCCTTATGTTACTGGGCGGCGGAAATGCCCTTGGGCAGGCGCTGATTCGCCTCGGTGCGGAGGAAGACATCGGTTTCCTCGCCCCCCGCCCACCGCAAGACGGCTGGGATGCCGCGAGCCTGACGCAACTGCTCGACGACACGCGCCCGGACGCGTTGATCAACCTCGCCTACTACTTCGACTGGTTCCAGGCGGAGACGGTCAGCGAATCGCGTCTGGCCGGGCAAGAGCGTGCAATCGAGCGTCTGGCCGAACTGTGCCAGCATCACAACATCGTTCTGCTGCAACCCTCGAGCTATCGGGTGTTCGACGGCTCGCGGGCGACCGCCTACAGCGAAAAAGACGAACCGGTGCCGCTGGGCCTGCGTGGTCAGGCCTTGTGGCGCATCGAGCAAAGCGTGCGCGCGACCTGCCCGCAGCATGTGCTGCTGCGGTTCGGCTGGCTGCTCGATGACAGCCCCGACGGCACCCTCGGGCGTTTCCTGTCCCGTGCCGAAAAACCGGAAGAACTGTTGATGGCCGATGACCGTCGCGGCAACCCGACGCCGGTCGACGATGCAGCCCGGGTGATCATTTCGGTACTCAAGCAACTCGATTGCGCGGCACCACTGTGGGGTACCTACCACTACGCCGGGCACGAGGCGACCACGCCGCTGGCGCTAGGGCAGGCGATTCTCACCGAAGCCCGCGCACTGCATCCGCTGGCCATCGAAGCGCCGACCGCCCAGGCTCACGCCGCACGCCCGGACGCTGCCGAAGAGCCGCAACACGCGGTGCTGGCCTGCAAGAAAATCCTTCACACCTTCGGGATCAAGCCCCGCGCCTGGCGTGCGGCACTCCCTGGCTTACTGGACAGGTTCTATCGCCATGGCTGACGGCCCTGTTTTAATCACCGGCGGCGCGGGTTTCATTGGCTCGCACCTGACCGACGCCTTGCTCGCCAAGGGCCATTCGGTACGGATTCTCGACGACCTGTCCACCGGCAAACGCAGCAACCTGGCGCTGGATAATCCTCGCGTCGAGCTGATAGTCGGCGACGTCGCCGATGCCGCCCTGGTCGCTCGCGCAATGGCCGGTTGCAGTGCGGTCGCGCACCTGGCGGCCGTGGCGTCGGTGCAGGCTTCGGTGGATGATCCGGTGAAGACTCACCAGAGCAATTTCATCGGTTCGCTGAATGTCTGCGAAGCCATGCGCCAGAGCGGCGTCAAACGTGTGCTGTTTGCCTCCAGCGCAGCGGTCTACGGCAACAATGGCGAAGGCCAGTCGATCGACGAAGACACGCCCAAGGAACCGCTGACGCCGTATGCGTCGGACAAGTTGGCCAGTGAACATTACTTCGATTTCTACCGTCGCCAGCATGCGCTGGAACCGGTGATTTTCCGCTTCTTCAACATCTTCGGCCCGCGCCAGGATCCGTCCTCGCCGTACTCCGGGGTGATCAGCATTTTCAGCGAGCGCGCGCAAAACGGCCTGCCGATCACCGTGTTTGGCGATGGCGAGCAGACGCGGGATTTTGTTTACGTCGAAGATCTGGTCGATGTGCTGGTGCAAGCCATCGAAAAACCGCAGGTTGAAGTCGGTGCGGTCAATGTCGGCTGGAACCAGGCGACCACGCTCAAGCAAATGCTGGAAGCTTTGAAAGTGGCGGTCGGTGAACTGCCGCCAGTGAGCTACGGCCCGGCGCGTTCGGGTGATATCCGCCATTCGCGGGCGAACAATCAGCGACTGCTGGAGCGGTTTTCCTGCCCGGCTCAGACGCCGATGAGTGTCGGCCTGGCGCGGTTGTTGGCGCGCTGAGTTTT
The DNA here is from genome assembly GCF_000282415.1 of Pseudomonas sp. GM60. Lineage (NCBI taxonomy): Bacteria > Pseudomonadati > Pseudomonadota > Gammaproteobacteria > Pseudomonadales > Pseudomonadaceae > Pseudomonas > Pseudomonas sp. GM60. The sequence continues at coordinate 15,991 of NZ_AKJI01000119.1, read as the reverse complement.
TCGCCAGCAAGAAAAAGGCGCCTGTGAAGGCGCCTTTTTTTGCAGCTCGTTCCCACCACGTGAACGATTTTAGAACTTGTAACCCAGGCCTACCATGTAGATGAACGGGTCCACGTCGACATCGACCTTGGCACGGGTGCCTTGTGCCACGGCGTTGTTTTCCACGGTGGCGGTGGTATCGATGTCGATGTAACGCACTTGGGCGTTGAGCATGATGTTGTCGGTGATCATGTAGTCAGCACCGACCTGAAACGCCATGCCCCAGGAGTTATCAGCCTTGAAGTTGCTGAAGCCATTGGCGCTGGCCTCGCTGCCGACGTGCTCGTCGTAGATCCAGGTGTAGTTGATACCGGCGCCAACGTACGGTTGGAATGCAGACTTGCCGTCCAGTGGGTAGTAGACAATGCTCAACGTCGGCGGCAGGTGTTTCAGGCTGCCGAGTTTGCCGTTCGCCGCGCCGAGGGCTGTGCCTTTGAGCTTCACGTCATGTTCGAATGGCGTGGCTGCGAGCAGCTCGATGCCCCAGTGGCTGTCGAGCATGTAAGCGAAGTTCAGACCCAGTTGCGTGTCGCTGCTCATGGTGGCCTTGCCACCCAGATCGGCGCCGGCCAACGGACCTTGATCGACCTTGACGTTGGAGCTGTCGGCTTTCGGGTTGACGGTGATTGCACCGGCACGAAGGAGGATGTCGCCGGCTTCGTGGGCATGGGCGAGCGGGGCTGCGAGCGCGAGGGCAAACAGCGAGGCGCTGAGCAAAGACTTGTGCATGGAGGCTCCAGAGGACGTTGAAAATGTTCGATGTCCAATGGTACGGAGCGGTCTGGTCCGGTCTTTTGACTCAGCTCAATGAAACGGTGATGGCACTAATTTTTGCGGAACCATTGAGGACGCCTTCGCGGGCAAGCCTCGCTCCTACAGTTAGCGCAGGACCTGTGGGAGCGGGCTTGCTCGCGAAGGCGTCCTTCAAATCAACACATGACTACCGGGATTCACTCCGGCAATTCATAGATATAAATCTTGTCCGCCTCCATCTGATACCCGGCATCCGCCAACTCACTGGTCGACGCTTTAACCTGCAACGCCCCCTCTATCCAATAAGGCTGATACAGCTCGTCCAGCTTCACGCCGACTTCGCTTTTCACATGCACGATCTGGTTCGACGGCGGTGGCGGCACATGGATGCAGGCGCCGAAATACGGCACCAGCAGAAACTCCGTAGTGCGGCCTTCTTCGCTCACTTCCAGCGGCACGATGTAGCCCGGCAGGCGGATGCTCTGACCGTCGAGGCTCTTCACTACCGGCGCATTGGGCATGTCCTGTTTGGCGGCTGGCGCCGACTCGGCGGACAGCGCGCTGCCCATCTGCGAGAGGTCGTGCAGGGGTGTCATGTTCGGCACTTCCGGTGCGGCGTCCGGCGGGATCATTTCCGACCAGGTCAGTTCTTTCGGCTCGGCGGCCCACAGCGGCAAGGCGACCAGCATCAACAGCGCAAGCAGAGCGCGGGGCATCATTAACGTCCTCATAGTCGGATCGACAGGCCATCGGCCAGGGATTGGCGATACGCGCGCCACGCCGGCACGCTGCCCATCAGCAGCGCGGCGATCAGGATGCCACCGAGCAGCGTCCATTCATATTCGCTGGGCCACGCCAGCGGCAGAAACAGACCGTAATTGGCCTGCACGTAGCCTTGTGCAGCGGCGATGCCCACATAAAGCAGGGCCACGCCGGCGATCACGCCTGACAGCGCCAGGGCAAACGCCTCCAGCACCAGCAACGTCGCGATATGCCATGGCCGCGCGCCCACCGAGCGCAGAATCGCCATCTCGCGCCGACGTTCATTGAGGCTGGTGAGGATCGCCGTGAGCATGCCGATCAACCCGGTCAGCACCACAAACAGCGAGACCACGAACAAGGCTTTTTCTGCGGTGCTCATCAAACTCCACAACTCTTGCAGCGCCACGCCCGGCAGGATCGCCAGCATCGGTTCGCCACGGAATTCGTTGATTTCGCGCTGCAGGGCAAAGGTCGAAATCTTGCTGTTGAGGCCCAGCATGAACGCGGTGATCGCTTGCGGCGTCAGGTCCATGTTGCGTGCCTGATCAGCACTGATCCGACCGTTGCCGCGCGCCGGCACGCCGTTGTGCCAGTCGATGTGAATCGCTTCCATGCCGCCGAGGCTGATGTGCAATGTACGGTCCACCGGTGTGCCGGTGCGTTTGAGAATGCCGACCACCGTGAACGGTTTGTCGTCGTGCTTGACCAGGCTGATCACCGCCACGCCGTGGGCCAGCACCAGTTTGTCGCCGAGTTTGTAGTGCAGTGCATCGGCCACTTCGGCGCCGAGCACCACTTCGAACGGATCGGTGGCGAAGGCGCGACCGTCAGCCAGTTCCAGGTGTTGTTGATGACCGTACTGGTAATGCTCGAAGTACGCCTCGGTGGTGCCCATCACCCGATAACCGCGATGGGAATCGCCCAGCGACATCGGGATCGCCCACTTCACTTTCGGGTTGTTGGCGAAGTGCTCGAAGCTGTCCCAGCGGATGTTGTTGGTGGCATTGCCGATGCGGAACACCGAGTACAGCAGCAGGTTCACTGAACCGGAGCGGGCGCCGACGATCAGGTCGGTGCCGCTGATGGTGCTGGCAAAACTGGCCTTGGCTTCGGTGCGCACGCGCTCCACGGCCAACAGCAGGCAGACCGATAGGGCGATGGCGAACGCGGTCAGGATCGCGGTGAAGCGGCGGTTAGCCAGGCTGGCCATGGCTAGACGAAACAAATACATCTCAAACCTCTGCAGGCGTGGCGGCGCGATTGAGTTCGGCCAGCGACAGGTTGCGATCGAACAGCGGCGCAAGGCTTTGGTCGTGGCTGACGAACAACAGGCTCGACCCGGCTTCGCGGCATTCGGCGAACAACAGGCGAATGAAGTTTTCGCGGGCGTCGTAATCCAGCGCAGAAGTCGGTTCGTCGGCGATCACCAGTTCCGGCTGACCGATCAACGCACGGGCGGCGGCGACGCGTTGCTGTTGGCCGATGGACAGCGAATCGGCACGGCGACCGAGGATGCTTTCATCCTTCAAACCCAAATGTGCGAGCAAGGTTGCCGCCGCCTGATCGACGCTGCCATGGCGCTGGATCGCCCGTTCGGCGCGCAGCCTGGAGAAGTGGCAGGGCAGCTCGACGTTCTCGCGCACCGAGAGAAACGGCAGCAGGTTGAACTGCTGGAAGATGTAGCCGGTGTGATCGACGCGAAAGCGATCACGCGCGCCGGCACCGAGTTCGGTCAGTTCCTGGCCGAGCAGGCGAATGCTGCCGCGATCGGGCTTTTGCACGCCACCGAGCAGGCCGAGCAGGGTGGTCTTGCCGCTGCCGCTGGGGCCTTTGAGGAACAGGGTTTCACCCGGTTCCAGGCGAAAGGCCGGGATGTCCAGCAGCGGCGGGTGGCCGGGCCAGCTGAAGCCCAGGTCGGACAGTTCGATGAGTGCTTGGGTCATAACACCGGTTTCATGAATGCAGATGACCTGTAGGAGCCGGCTTGCTGGCGATGCGTTCGCCGCGGTCCTTGGATGAGACCGCGTTATCGTTCATCGCCAGCAAGCCGGCTCCTACAGGGGGCGGTGGTGGATCAGAATTTCAGGGCGGCCGCCTTGGCCGTCACTTCTACCCCTTGCTGCCCGCTCGGGCTGATCAGTTGTACCTGAATTTTCTGGGTCGCCGGGAACGTGTTGAAAAGGTTTGCCAGATCCAGGGTTTTCAGTGCGCCCGGCGTTGCGCAGGTGAACTGGTAGTGAGCGTGGATTTCGCTGTGGTCGTGGTGATGCTCGTCTTTGGCATCGTCGTCATGATCATCATCGGCATCCGGCTTGTCACCGAACAGCGGGCTTTCCAGTTCCTGAGTCGCGACCACGCAACCCGCCGCTTTCGGCAGGTTGAACAGGGCCAGCGGTTTTTCAAGTTGCGCACGGGCGGCGACGACTTTGGCTTTGTCGGCGTCAGTGGTGGCCGCATGTTCGAAACCCACCAGGTTCATCGCCGGGCTTTCCAGTTCCAGCTCCAGGGTCTGACCGTCCAGCGCTGCGTTCAGGCGACCGACACCATGTTCGTGGGCACCGAGGCTGCCGTGTTCATGGTCATGCTCATCGGCGGCATGGGCGATGGCCAGCGGCAACAGGGCAAACGGCAAAGCGAGCAGCAGACGGCGCATGGCGGGTCTCCGAAAAGTAAAATGAAGAATTTGTTATGTAATCTTATAACGTAAGTGCGGGGAGTTTGACCGGCTACTTGGCGTTGCACAAGTCCCATGGGAGCATGCAGGTCAGAAATGTGCGGGAGCGAAACCATGTTGCGTATACGCGGAAGCATCGGCGACTGGCCGGTGGATTTGACCCTGGAGATGGATGACGCTGACTGGGCGCGGCTCGGCGCGCAGGTGCAGGTGGTCAAGCCAGAGGTCAGTGCAGCGCCGGCCAAACCGGTGAATCAGGATGATGCGCAGTGGCAGGTCGCAAAGGATCTGCTGCGCAAGGCCGGGCAACTGAGCGGGCCGGATTTGCTGGAGCAATTGGAAGGTTTGACTGGCAGCGCAGCGTCGGGCAAGCGCCTGCTGGTGCGGTTGCGGCATAGCGCGGAAGTGAAGGTGGAGAGTGGCGGTGATACGCCGCTGTATCGCTGGCTGTAGAAATGCGTTGTTTGTGCGGCCGCCATCGCCGGCAAGCCGGCTCCTACAGGTTCGTGCAAATCCTGTAGGAGCCAGCTTGCTGGCGATGAACGAAAACGCGGTCTATCAGTACAACGCAGCAAACAACTTGCGGCGATACGTGGTCACCAATGGGTGATCATTGCCCAGCAATTCGAACACTTGCAGCAACGTCTTGTGCGGCAAGCCTTCGCTGTAGCTGCGGTTACGCACGAACAGCTTGAGCAATGCATCCAGCGCCGCGTCGTACTGCTGACGGGCCAGTTGCTGGATCGCCAGTTGATACACCGCTTCATCGTCCTGCGGATTCTTTGCCAGGCGCGCTTTCAAGTCGGCGGCATCCGGCAAGTCCTTGGCCTGGCCGAGAAACTGGATCTGCGCTTTTGCACCGGCCAATGCAGCCTTGTGCTCATCGCTTTTCACCGCGTCGAGCACGATCTGCGCTTCACCCAGCTCACCCCGTTCTGTCAGGCAACGGGCATACAGAATCAGCGCTTTGGCGTTGGTGTTGTCTTCGCCCAGCAGCACTTTGAGAATGGCTTCTGCGTCGGCGAAACGGCTCTCGTCAAACAGCGCCTGAGCCTGTTCGAACGGATCAGCCGCCGCCGGTGGCGGCATTTGTACGTGAGGCTCGAGCATGGTGCGGACGGCGGATTCCGGCTGCGCACCGGCAAAACCGTCCACTGGCTGGCCATCCTTGAACAACACCACGGTCGGCAAGCTGCGGATGCCGAAGCGAGCGACGATGTCTTGTTCCAGATCGCAGTTGACCTTGGCCAGCAGCAACTCGCCCTGATAGCTCTCTGCGATGGTCTGCAGCATCGGCATCAGCACTTTGCAGGGCGCACACCATTCGGCCCAGAAATCCACCAGCACCGGTTTGTGGAAAGAGTTCTCGATCACCGACTGGTCGAAATCGGCAGTCGTGGCGTCGAAGATGTACGGCGTTTGCTGACTCATGGGGGATCTCGTAAAAGCGTGAATGGGGCAACTATACGGCTTGGCGGGGGGTGGCTGAAAGTGTGCGCAGTCTGACAGATGGCCTTCGCGGGCAAGTCGGATCGCCGCACCGCTCGCTCCTACAGGTTTAGTGCCGCTCTCAATAACGACGCGGACCTGTAGGAGCGAGGCTTGCCCGCGAAGCTTTTAAGCGCGCCGCGCGTGATACAGGCTCACATACCGAAACTCTTCAGGCTCGGCCAGATCCGGCAAGGTCATCGCTTCGAGCATTTCGATGCGTTGATACAACGGATGACGAAAATCCCTCACCCGCGAATCCGCCACCAGCGCTTCCCGGCCGCGACTCAAAAACTCATCGAGCAGCGGCAGATTCTCCCGGTCGTACAGCACATCGGCCACCAGGATCAGATCAAAGCGATCCGCCTCGGCGAAAAAGTCCGTCGAGTAATTCAGTTCCACTTCATTGAGTTCGGCATTCGCCCGACAGGCGGCAATCGCCAGCGGGTCCAGGTCACACGCCACCACTTCCAGCGCCCCGGCCTTTACCGCGGCAATCCCCGCGACGCCGGAACCGGCACCAAAATCCAGCACGCGCTTGCCTTTGACCCACTCGGGAAATTCAGCGAGGTAGCGGGCCATCGACAACCCGCTGGCCCAGCAGAAACTCCAGTACGGCGGTTCATGCAGAATCCGCCGGGTTTCTTCCGGGCTGAAGGCGCGGTCCATGTTGTCGCCGTCGATCAGCCAGAGTTTCAGGGAGGTATCGGGCAAGGCGACCGGGACAAGCTGTGCATCGCCCAGTAACTCCCCCAACGCCTGTTGCAGGTCGAGCGGTGCAATCATGGCGCTTTGACGAATTGCAGTTGACCCAGGGCCTGGGTCGTCGGCTGGGTGATGACTTGCGACGGCAGGTGCAAAATCAGCTGGCCGGACTGGCTGGCGCGGCCCCGCAGTTCCACGCGGGCACCGGCCGGAAACGAATCCGGGTTGAAGCGCAGGTGAAACGGCAATACTTGATTGGTGCCGATCAGGCTGGAGCTGGCGAGCAATTGTTGCGGGCGATCCTTGTCATCGATCACCAGCAGCGCCAATTCGACTTCGGCACCGGCCGGCACGCCTTGCAGGGTGCCGCTCAATTCACGCTGATAAGCGGGCAACGGACCGAGGTTGGCGGACTCGCGGGCTTTTTTCTGCGCCGCCTGTGGAGCGGGGCCGGGCGTTGGCGGCTGGGGCTTGGGTGCATCGCTGCTGCAGGCCACCAACAGGCTGAAAAGGCTGAGCAATACGAGCGGTCTGAGTGACATTTGCGGCTCCAGCAAGGTGAAATCCATGGATCATTCTCTATAGCCAGTCTGTATACCGCAAACCCTATGGCTTGTCTTGCCACCGGGATGCGCTACCATGGCCCTCCCTTTTTTTGTTGCCTGCCACCATGCACTGTCCCTTCTGCGGTGCCAACGACACCAAGGTCATCGACTCGCGTCTGGTCGCCGAGGGCGAACAGGTGCGCCGCCGGCGCGAATGCCTGGCCTGCGGCGAGCGTTTCACGACGTTCGAAACCGCTGAACTGGTGTTGCCGCGCCTGATCAAAACCGACGGCAGTCGCCAGCCGTTCGACGAAGAAAAACTCCGCGCCGGCATGCAGCGTGCGCTGGAGAAGCGCCCGGTGAGTGTCGAGCGCCTCGAATCGTCGCTGGTGCACATCAAACACAAGCTGCGCGCCACCGGCGAGCGCGAGGTCAAGTCCCTCGTGGTCGGTGAACTGGTGATGGCCGAGCTGCAAAAGCTCGATGAAGTCGCCTACATTCGTTTCGCCTCCGTGTATCGGCGCTTCCAGGACCTCAACGAGTTCCGCGAAGAGATCGATCGCCTGGCCCGTGAGCCGGTGAAAGAATGACCACCTCCACAGAGCTTGCCATCCTCGACGCCCATTACATGGCTCGCGCCCTGGAACTGGCGCGCAAAGGCCATTACACGACGCATCCCAACCCGCGTGTTGGCTGCGTGATCGTGAAGGACGGGCAGATTGTCGGCGAAGGCTGGCACGAGCGCACCGGCGAACCCCACGCCGAAGTCCACGCGCTGCGCGCTGCGGGCGACAAGGCCCGTGGTGCCACCGCTTACGTGACCCTCGAACCGTGCAGCCACCACGGCCGCACGCCGCCTTGCGCCGATGCGCTGGTGAATGCCGGCCTCGCACGCGTCGTCGCGGCGATGCAGGACCCGAACCCGTCGGTGGCCGGTCGTGGCATGCAGCGTCTGGCTCAGGCTGGCATTGCCATCGAAAGCGGTGTGCTGGAAGGCGAGGCGCGCAAGCTCAATCAAGGCTTCCTTAAGCGCATGGAACACGGCTTGCCGTTCGTGCGGGTCAAGTTGGCCATGAGCCTCGACGGTCGCACGGCGATGGAAAGCGGCGAGAGCCAATGGATCACCGGCCCGGCCGCACGTTCGGCGGTACAACGCCTGCGCGCCCAGGCCAGCGTGGTGCTGACCGGCGCCGACACGGTGCTGGCGGATAACGCCCGTTTGACCGTGCGCGCTGACGAGTTGGGGCTGGACGCCGAGCAAACCGCATTGGCAATGAGCCGTCCGCCGCTGCGCGTTTTAATCGATGGCCGCCTGCGCGTGCCGCTGGATGCGCCATTCTTCAAGGCCGGCCCGGCGCTGGTCGCCACCTGCATGGCGATTGAAGAACAATACGCCAACGGCCCGGAATGCCTGATCGTGGCCGGCGACGATGGCTTGGTTGACCTGCGCAAGTTGCTGGTCGAACTGGCCAATCGCGGCGTCAACGAAGTGCTGGTCGAGGCCGGTCCGCGTCTGGCCGGGGCCTTTGCCCAGCAAGGTCTGGTGGACGAATTCCAGATTTTCATCGCCGGCAAGTTCCTGGGCTCTTCGGCCCGACCATTGCTCGACTGGCCGCTGGCGCAGATGAAAGACGCGCCCGAGCTCAAAATCACTGAAATCCGCGCGGTTGGCGATGACTGGCGAGTCATTGCCATTCCTGCGCCATCGGCGAGCGTATAATTCCGGGCCTGCGCCACGCGACGGCCCTGTTCTCGAGGAGGACTTCATGTTTACCGGCATCATCGAATCCATCGGCAGTATTCGTGCATTGACCCCAAAAGGCGGAGATGTGCGGGTCCATGTAGAAACCGGCAAGCTCGATCTGAGCGACGTCAAACTGGGCGACAGCATCGCGGTCAACGGCGTGTGCCTGACGGCCGTTGAGCTGCCAGGCAACGGCTTTGCCGCGGACGTCAGTCGCGAAACCCTCGACTGCACCGCCATGAACGACCTGAAAAGCGGCAGCCCGGTCAATCTGGAAAAAGCCCTGACCCCGACCACTCGCCTCGGCGGGCACCTGGTCAGCGGTCACGTCGATGGCGTGGGCGAAGTGGTTGCCCGCACCGAGAACGCACGTGCCGTGGAATTCCGCATCCGTGCACCGAAAGAACTGGCCAAGTACATCGCCCACAAAGGCTCGATCACCGTCGACGGCACCAGCCTGACCGTGAACGCGGTCGATGGCGCCGAGTTCCTGCTGACGATCATTCCGCACACCCTGAGCGAAACCATCATGGCGTCGTACCAGCCGGGTCGCCGGGTGAATCTGGAAGTGGACTTGCTGGCCCGTTACCTGGAGCGTCTGTTGCTGGGCGACAAGGCCGCAGAGCCAACCTCCAGTAACATTACCGAAAGCTTTCTGGCCGCCAACGGCTACCTCAAATCCTGACCCAAGGGGGTGCCTTGTGGCGCTCAATAGCATCGAAGAACTGGTTGAAGACATCCGCCAAGGCAAGATGGTCATCCTCATGGATGACGAAGACCGCGAGAACGAAGGCGACCTGATCATGGCCGCCGAGTGCTGCCAGGCCGAACACATCAATTTCATGGCCAAGCACGCCCGTGGCCTGATCTGCATGCCGATGAGCCGCGAGCGCTGCGAAACGCTGAAGCTGCCATTGATGGCGCCACGCAACGGTTCCGGTTTCGGCACCAAGTTCACCGTGTCCATCGAAGCGGCCACCGGCGTGACCACCGGCATCTCCGCCGCCGACCGTGCGCGCACCGTGCAGGCCGCTGCCGCGAAAGATGCCAAGGCTGAAGACATCGTCAGCCCCGGCCACATCTTCCCGCTGATGGCCCAGGCCGGTGGCACCCTGGCTCGCGCCGGCCACACTGAAGCTGCCTGCGACCTCGCGCGCATGGCCGGTTTCGAGCCGAGCGGCGTGATCTGCGAAGTGATGAACGACGACGGCACCATGTCCCGTCGCGCCGAACTGGAAGCTTTCGCCGCCGAGCACAACATCAAGATCGGCACCATCGCCGACCTTATCCACTACCGGATGATCCACGAACGTACCGTTCAGCGGATTGCCGAGCAGCCTCTGGACAGCGAACTGGGCCAATTCAATCTGGTGACCTATCGTGATTCCGTGGAAGGCGACGTGCACATGGCCCTGACCCTGGGCACCGTGTGCGCCGAAGAACCGACCCTGGTTCGCGTGCATAACATGGACCCGCTGCGCGACCTGTTGATGGTCAAGCAACCGGGCCGCTGGAGCCTGCGCGCCGCCATGGCCGCGGTTGCCGAGGCTGGCAGCGGCGTGGTGCTGTTGCTCGGTCACCCGCTCGATGGCGACGTGTTGCTGGCGCACATCCGCGAAACCGCCGATCACGCAGCCGTGAAAAAACCGACCACCTACAGCATCGTCGGTGCCGGTTCGCAGATCCTTCGGGACCTGGGCGTGCGCAAAATGCGCCTGATGTCTGCGCCAATGAAATTTAATGCGATATCCGGTTTCGATCTGGAAGTTGTAGAATACGTGCCCTCCGAATAATGACCGGTTGTTCCCGGCCTTGTATTCGCGGTTCAAATATCACTGAGGGACGCGTAGAAGACGCGTCCCGGCTCTTTAAGAGAACTAACGAATGACCCTGAAGACCATCGAAGGTACCTTCATCGCCCCTAAAGGCCGCTACGCTTTGGTAGTGGGCCGTTTCAACAGCTTCGTTGTTGAAAGCCTGGTCAGCGGTGCAGTTGATGCCCTGGTTCGCCATGGCGTGAGCGAAAGCGACATCACCATCATCCGCGCACCTGGCGCCTTCGAAATCCCGCTGGTTGCGCAGAAAGTCGCTCAGAAGGGCGAGTTCGCAGCCATCATCGCTCTGGGCGCGGTCATTCGTGGCGGTACTCCGCACTTCGAATACGTGGCGGGCGAATGCACCAAGGGCCTGGCCCAGGTGTCCATGGAGTTCGGCGTTCCGGTTGCCTTCGGCGTCCTGACCGTTGATTCCATTGAGCAAGCCATCGAACGTTCCGGCACCAAGGCCGGTAACAAAGGTGCCGAAGCTGCCCTGTCCGCTCTGGAAATGGTCAGCCTGCTGGCGCAGTTGGAGGCCAAGTGATTAGCGACGAAAGCGATCGTTTCAACCCGCGCGATCCAAAGCCTGCGGATGCCGGCAAGCCATCGAAAAGCGTCAAGCGTCGCGAAGCCCGTCAGCTCGCGACTCAGGCGCTGTACCAATGGCACATGGCCAAGCAATCGCTGAACGAGATCGAAGCGCAGTTCCGGGTCGATAACGATTTCAGCGATGTCGACGGTGCCTACTTCCGTGAAATCCTGCATGGGGTTCCGGCGCAGAAGGACAAGATCGACGCAGCACTCAAGCCTTGCCTGGACCTGACCATCGAAGAGCTGGACCCGGTTGAACTGGCGGTATTGCGCCTGTCCACCTGGGAACTGCTCGAGCGCGTCGATGTGCCTTACCGCGTTGTGATCAACGAAGGTATCGAACTGGCGAAAGTCTTCGGTTCCACCGACGGCCACAAGTTCGTCAACGGTGTACTCGACAAGCTGGCCCCGCGTCTGCGTGAAGCTGAAGTGAAGGCGTTCAAGCGCTGATTGGCGCTTGAACTCTTTGTCTCAGCCATGGGCGAGTTTGAGCTGATCCGCAATTTCTTCGCCGCCGCGCCTTGTGCGCAGGGCGGCGAAGGCGTTGCCCTGGGGATCGGCGATGACTGCGCCTTGCTCGCTGTTCCCCCCGGGGAGCAGCTGGCTATTTCCACCGACACGCTCGTGGCCGGTGTGCATTTCGCAGACCCCTGCGACCCGTTTCTGCTCGGTCAGCGTTCGCTGGCCGTGGCCGTCAGCGATCTGGCGGCCATGGGCGCCACCCCCGTTGCCTTTACCCTTGCCCTGACCTTGCCGACGGTAACCGCGGATTGGCTGGACGCCTATGCCCGTGGTTTGAACCGCATGGCGCAGAACTGTGGTGTCGCGCTGGTGGGGGGCGACACTACCCGTGGGCCGCTGAGCCTGACCATGACCGTGTTCGGGCGTGCGCCAAGTGGTTTGGCGTTGACCCGCAGCGGTGCGCAACCAGGCGACCTGATGTGTGTCGGCGGTGAGCTGGGCAACGCCGCCGGTGCCTTGCCGCTGGTGCTCGGTCAGCGCACGGCTGAAGCCGCCATCGCCGATCCGCTGCTGGCGCATTACTGGTCGCCACAACCGCAACTCGCGCTGGGCCAGGCGTTGCGCGGTAAAGCCACTTCGGCGCTGGACATCTCCGATGGCTTGCTCGCCGACTGCGGGCACATCGCGCTCGCTTCGAGGGTCGGCATTCAGGTTGAGCGGGACCGCTTGCCGCTGTCGAAGGCCTTAGTGGCCTTCCTCGGTCAATCGGGCGCCGAAAACGCCGCCCTGAGCGGTGGTGACGATTACGTACTGGCCTTCACCTTACCGTCCGTCGAGTTGCCGGGGTTGCTGGCAGATGGCTGGCCAATCCATGTGATCGGGCGCGTGGTCACGGGGCAGGGCGTTGTGCTGCTGGATGCCGCCGGACAAGACATCACCCCGCAAGCACGGGGCTATCAACATTTTCGGGAGACACCGTGACAGATCATCCCAAACAGGTTCCGGCGGAATTCGTACCGCCGTCGGTCTGGCGCAATCCCTGGCATTTCCTGGCGTTCGGCTTCGGCTCGGGCACCTTGCCAAAGGCACCGGGCACCTGGGGTTCGTTAGTTGCGCTACCCTTTATTCCGTTGTGGCAGATGCTGCCCGACTGGGGTTACTGGCTGATGTTGGGCATCACCATGCTGTTCGGCTTCTGGTTGTGCGGCAAAGTGGCCGACGATTTGCGGGTGCACGACCACGAAGGCATCGTCTGGGACGAAATGGTCGGGATGTGGATCACCCTGTGGCTGGTGCCGGAAGGCTGGTACTGGTTGCTCGCGGGTTTTCTGGTGTTCCGCTTCTTCGACATCCTCAAGCCGTGGCCGATTCACTGGATTGACCGGCATGTGCACGGCGGTGTCGGGATCATGCTCGACGACGTATTGGCCGGAGTGTTCGCGTGGCTGGCGATGCAGGGGCTGGTATGGATTTTCGCCTGAGTGGCGGAACAGGGAACTAGGATGGCTCGACGCTGGTTGGCTGTGATGGGTTTCGCACTGTTTGCTTCGCTCGCCCAGGCGGGGGAGGCAATGACAACGCCATCGGTGATTCATCTGGCCAGCGAAGACTGGGAAGACTACACCGCCGCCGATGGCCATGGCCTGGGTTGGGACGTGTTGCGCGAAGTCTTCGAACCGGTCGGCGTCAAACTGGATATCAGGACCGAACCTTACATTCGCGCCATCGGCCTGGCGCAGCGTGGCGAAGTGGACGCCTGTGTCGGTGGTTATCGGGATGACGTCAGCGATCTGCTGTATCCGCGCTGGAATTACGACACTGATCACATCTACGCCCTGGGGCTGGCCAGCAATCCGGCGCCCACGCCGCAAACGCTGGGCAACTATCGGCTGGCCTGGGTCCGGGGTTACGACTTCCAGGACTACCTGCCCAACGTACGTCGCTATAACGAGGTGATGCGGCGCACCGGCATTCTGTCGATGCTGACCCACAACCGTGCCGACTACTACATCGACGCGCTGACCGAGGTGGATTACGTGCTCCGCTGGACCAAGGATCCGTCCCAGTTCCGGCGCACGCACATCGCGGAATTGCCGCTGTACCTGTGCTTTGCCAATACGCCCAAGGCACGAAAACTGATGGCGCTGTTCGACCAGCGAATGGACGTGCTGGTCAAAAACGGCCAGTTGAAACCGATTTTCGAACGCTGGAAACAGCCGTATCCGTTTGACCCGAATTGAACACAATTTCGCGGCACACCGCGAACATTGTAGGAGCCGGCTTGCTGGCGATGGCGTCCATTCAGGCGATAAATATGTAGGCTGAACCTCCGCTATCGCCAGCAAGCCGGCTCCTACAGGTGTTGTTGCGCATTCGGTGATCAAACTTTTAGATCGTTATGCTCCATAATTCAGCCTAAGCGTCTGTAGGAACCTGCTGTTACAATGCCGCGTCTGCGAATCTCCAGTACTTATTGATCAGGAGCACACCGGTGCCTGTCGTTTTTGTCGCCGCTTCCAAGCTGCCAACGCCTTTTGCGCAATTCACCATGCATGGCTTTCTCGATGAAGAGAACGGGCGCGAGCACGTTGTACTGAGCCTCGGTGAGTTCGACGACGGTGCCCCGGTACTCGGCCGCTTGCACTCTGAATGCCTGACCGGCGATGCCTTGTTCAGTCAGCGCTGCGACTGCGGCTCGCAACTCGAGGCTGCCTTGCAGGCCATCGCCCGCGAAGGCCGTGGCGTATTGCTGTATTTGCGTCAGGAAGGCCGTGGCATTGGCCTGCTGAACAAAATCCGCGCCTATGAATTGCAGGATGGCGGCGCCGACACCGTTGAAGCCAACGAGCGTCTGGGCTTCGCCGCCGACCAGCGCGACTACGCCATGTGCCTGCCGATGCTTGAGCACCTGGGTGTGAAATCCCTGCGCCTGATGACCAACAACCCGCGCAAGGTCAAAGCCTTGACCGACATGGGTATCGTCGTCGCCGAGCGCGTGCCGCTGCACACTGGCCACAATCCGCACAACAAACTCTACCTGGCCACCAAGGCCAGCAAGCTCGACCACATGATGGGCAACGAGCATCAGGGTGAGGTAGACCGGGCGTGACCCGCGGTCAAGTGCGTCGCCGACTGTCCGTCAGCTGGTGGCAATACCTGGCGCTGGCCCTGCTGCCGCTGTTCGTGATCAACGGCGTGTTTGGCCAGGGCGAGGCGATCCTGCCGGTGCTGGCGATGCCGCTGTTCATCGCCGGTGTGGCCTCGATGTTTGTCAGCCTGAAGTTTTTCGGTGGCTACAAACACGCACTGATCGCCACCCAGAAAGCCCTCGATACCCCTGAAGAGCCCGCCGCGTGGATTGTCCTGGCTGCCAAGCGTCGTACAGCGTTTCTGGCCGCTGGTTTACCGGCCTGGATCGGCGCGTTGGCTGTTTTCGTGGGGCTTGAAGCGGTGCCGTTGGTGCTGTTGGCGTTGTCGACCACGGTGCTGTTCTACCTCTACCGTATCCCGCGTCAACTCGGCTGATGCGCCGCATCGGGCTGGCGGTTTTGCTGCTGGTCGTCAGCAGCCTGACCTCTGCAGTCGAGCGCGTCGTCAGCCTCGCGCCGTCTCTCTCCGAAATCGTCGTTGAGCTGGGTTCTGCAGATCTTCTGGTCGGCGTACTGGATGCCGGTGATCGTCCTGCTGAACTCAAAGACCTGCCTTCCGTTGGCCGTTACGGCCAGTTGGACATGGAGCGGTTGCTCAGCCTCAAACCCGATTTGTTGCTGCTCTGGCCCGGTAGCGTCGGCTCAGCCCAGCGTGAGCAACTCAAGCGCTTGAACATCCCCACGTACGTCGCCGACCCCCACACTCTTGACCAACTGACCGCGCAAATCGAGGCGATTGCCACGCAGCTCGGCCGGCCCGAGCGAGGCGCGGCATTGGCCAGCGACCTGCGTCAGCGCCTCGATGCACTGCGCCAGCGCTATCGGCGGGACGAACCGTTGCGGGTGTTTTATCAGGTCTGGGATCGTCCGCTGTACACCGTCGGTGGTGGGCAGATCATCAGCGATGCGCTGGACGTGTGCGGCGCGCGCAATGTGTTTACCGACCTGACATTGCCAGCGCCGCAAGTCAGCGTGGAGGCGGTGTTGCAGCGTAATCCCGAGGTGATTCTGGCCAGTGATCAGGCGCAGCTGGAGGCGTGGATGGCGTGGCCGCAAGTGGCGGCGGTGGCGCAGGGGCGATTGCGGTTGGTGACGGATAAGGGGTTGGAGCGGCCGAGTGGGCAGATGATCGAGGCAACGGCCAAGCTCTGCCAATTGATAGCGCCCGATCGTTAAACCGCGGCGCCACCTTCGCGGGCAAGCCTCGCTCCTACAGAGGATCACGGTGCTTTGTAGGAGCGAGGCTTGCCCGCGAAGAGGCC
>NZ_AKJI01000118.1:0-8391 GCF_000282415.1 Pseudomonas sp. GM60 | reverse complement strand
TAGCCGCCCCCGGCCAAGGATGGCCGATGGCGGCGGGCCCACGGAGCAGGACCGGAGCGAGGGAACCCTGAGCCTAGGCGAAGGGCCGTACGTCAGGGGCAAAGCCTTTTGGTTCCTTTTTGGCGTTTGAAAAAGGGACTCGCCGTAAGGGCGAAACCATTAGCGGCCGTTACCGCAGGAATGGATATGTACTCGAACCAAAAATACAGGTCGGCTACTAGGCCGCCATCGCCAGCAAGCTGGCTCCTACAAATTCGTGCTCGACGTCACAACATGCAGACGCAAAAAAGCCCGCTGACCTTATCGGTCCAGCGGGCTTCTTTTTGTGCGAAGACTTCAGTGAGCCACAGCCGCCTGCTCTTCCATCTTCTTGCGCAAACTCAGCGGACGCATATCGGTCCAGGTTTCTTCGATGTAAGCCAGGCATTCCTTTTTCAGGCCACTCTTGCCCACGGTGCGCCAGCCCTCCGGCACGGCCTTGTAGTCGGGCCAGATCGAGTACTGCTCTTCGTGGTTGACCACGACCTGAAAGAGGATGTCCTCGCGGTCGAATACTGACGTCATAGTGTATCTCCATCAATGTAAGGGTGGGCTGCACTGCGTGCGCAGCCGTTATGTAGAAAGAACGTTGCGGGGCCCGGAAAATTTAGAGGCTGGCAGTGGCAGCAGCCATCGCCCGGCCAAAAATCTCCGCCACCCGATCGATTTCCGCAGCGCTAATCACCAGCGGCGGCAGGAAGCGCACCACGCCGCCATGCCGGCCGCCCAGTTCAAGAATCAACCCACGCTTGAGGCATTCACGCTGCACCAGCGGCGCCAGTCGAGCGAAGATCGGTGGATGCCCCTGCACATCCGGCGCGCCGGTCGGGTCAACCAGTTCGACGCCAAGCATCAAGCCGCGACCGCGAATATCGCCCAATTGCGGGAAGTCCCGCTGAAGAATGCGCAAGTGTTCGCTCAAACGCTCGCCCATGGTGGCAGCGTGTTCGCAAACCTTGTGCTCGGTCAGGTAACGCATCACTGCGGAGCCCGCCGCCATGGCCATTTGGTTGCCACGGAAGGTCCCGGCATGCGCGCCCGGCAACCAGGTGTCGAGCCAGTCGCGATACACCACCACCGCCAGCGGCAAGCTGCCGCCGATGGCCTTGGACATCACCACCACATCCGGAATGATCCCGGCGTGCTCGAAAGCAAACATCTTGCCGGTGCGGGCGAAACCGCTCTGGATTTCGTCGACGATCAACGCCACACCCGCCTTTTCGGTGATGCGACGCAGACCGCGCAACCAATCGAGATCAGCCGGGATCACCCCGCCCTCGCCCTGAACGGCCTCGACAATCACTGCCGCCGGCAATTGCACACCCGCCTCGGGATCGTTCAGCAGGTTTTCCAGGTAGTTCAGGTTGACCTGCACGCCTTGCGCGCCGCCGAGGCCGAACGGGCAACGGTAATCGTAGGGATACGGCATGAACTGCACGCCACTGCTGAGCAATGCGCCCAACGGCTTTTTCGGCCCCAGGCTGCCCATCAGGCTCAACGCGCCCTGGCTCATGCCGTGATAACCGCCCTGGAACGACAGCACGGTGCTGCGGCCGGTGGCGGTGCGCACCAGTTTCAGCGCGGCTTCCACGGCGTCGGTGCCGGTCGGGCCGCAGAACTGGATTTTCGCTTGTGCAGCCAGGGCTGGCGGCAGCAGGCCGAACAGGTCCTGGACGAATTGATCCTTGACCGGGGTGGTCAGGTCGAGGGTGTGCAGCGGCAGTTCATCGGTCAGCACTTGCTGGATCGCTTCGATCACCACCGGATGGTTATGCCCAAGGGCCAGCGTCCCGGCGCCGGCCAGGCAGTCGATGAAGCTGCGGCCTTCGACGTCTTCGACATAAATGCCCTTCGCGCGCTTGAGTGCCAGGGGAATGCGTCGCGGGTAGCTGCGGGCATTCGACTCCTGCTGGCTCTGGCGCGCCAGCAATGGCGATTCGTTGAACTGATAAAGCGTTTCGGCCGGCGCCGGAGCGATCCGGGCCGACTGATCTTCCATAAGGCTGGTAGCGACTGACATCTCTCGACCCCTCAATAAGGTTTTCCTGTTCTGGAAACGCATCAGGGCGCCGAGGATTTAGACCCTTGCCCGGCTTTCTATGAAGGCGGGGTCAGGCCCTTGTGCATGGGGATGGCGCGAAGCCCGGCTACGGTGAAGGTTTCGGCACAGGGCTGATAACCCAGATGCCGGTAAAAGGCTTCACTGGTCCGGGTGCTGTTGAGTCGTACCTGAGCCAGCCCGTTATCGATCAGCCAGCCTTCAAGGTCGCGCACCAGCGCTTGCCCGACGCCACGACGAAACCATTCCGGCTGCACGTAACAGAACGCAAGATTGCCGCTGATCGCCGCCATCGCGACGCCGACCGGTTTGTCCCGCAACAGGGCGATGTTCAGGTACAGCCGCTGGTCGGTCAGCCACGGTTGAATGTGTTCGACGGTTTTATTGTGGGTCCAGGTGGCGACGGTTTGCGGGTCATTGCGATGATCGAGCGCGCAGCCGACGCGAATGGAACGCTCGACGATCCGGCTGATGATCCCGGCGTCGGCGAGGGTTGCCTTGCAGATGTGTAGGGGGGTTTCCATGGCGCTGTAACCTCAATCCATTGAGAAAAAGCTGCCGGGGACGATAGCGCTGGTGGCCGTCGGAACGCCAATGGCGAGACGTTACATTTGATGTGCAACACAGCGACCTGTAGGAGCCGGCTTGCTGGCGATGCATACACCTCGGTGAGTCAGGCAGACCCAGTCGATGCAATCGCCAGCAAGCCGGCTCCTACAGGGGATTGTGGTGGTCAGATTTGTTGCAACGGCATCGTCAGCTCAACCCGCAAGCCATCCGGCCGGCTGTCGAAATGCAGCGTGCAGCCACAACGCTGAACAATCGCCTGGACAATTGCCAACCCCAGACCGCAGCCGGTGCTCTGTCCGTTGCGCCAGAAGCGTTGGGTCAGGTGTTGCATATCGTCCTCGGCAATGCCCGGTCCATGGTCGCGCACGACGAACTGCACGCGGTTGCCGGTGGTTACCAGGCTCAGTTCTACCGCACCGTCGTTCGGGGTATGGCGCAGCGCGTTGTCCAGCAGGTTGCGCAGCGCCGCGATCGACAGCACCGCCGGCATTTGCACCGGCGCATGGGAGAGCTTCGGCGGCAGCTTGAATTTGATCCGCTGACGATCACCGCTGGCGGCATCCTGAATCGCCAGTTTCGCCACTTGCTCGGCGCTGCATTGCACACCGTCGTCGAACGACAGACTGCCCTCGACCCGCGCCAGCAACAACAATTGCTCAAGCGTGCGGTGCAGACGGTCGGCGCCCTCTTCGGCCCGCGCCAGGGACTGATCCCGTGCCGCACCATCGGTCATGCGTGCCACTTGCAGGTGGGTTTTGATCGCCGTCAGCGGGCTGCGCAGTTCGTGGGCCGCGTCGCCGGTCAATCGGCGTTCGCGCTCGATGGTCTTGCCGATGCGCTGGAACAGCTGGTTCTGAGTGTCCAGCAACGGTTGCAACTCACTGGGCAGCGGCTGAATCTGCAAGGGTTCCAGCGAGTCGGCGCTGCGTCGCATCAAGGCATCGCGCATGCGGTTCAGCGGCGCCAGGCCCTGGCCGATCCCCAGCCACAGCAGGCACAGGCAACCGAGCAACGCCACGCCCACCGGCACCGAAGCGGCCAACAGGATCGACATGTTGAGCGCTTCACGTTCGATTTGCCGATCAGCGGTGGTGATGCGCAGATCGCCACGGGCCAGGGTGAAACTGCGCCACGGTGCGCCGTCGATCATCTGATCGTGGAAGCCCATTTTTTCGGCTTGCAGTGTTTGTTGTGGATCGGTGTGGCTGCGGGCGAGGATTTCGCCGCGCAACGAGCTGACCTGACACGCCATGCCGCCCGGAATATTCAGTTGTTCGGCACTGAAATGGGTGCCCTCGCCCTTGGTCGGCAACGGCGGCAGTTGCTCCATCAGGCCGGCGACCATGCGCGCCGACGCCACCAGCCGCTGGTCGAGGGAAAACATCATCTGGTTGCGCAGGTCGCTGAGCATCCAGGCCGCCGCCAGGGCCCAGATCAGCGCAAATGCGGCGCCGAGCGTCAGGCTCAGGCGCAAACGCAGGCTCATCACTTTTTCACTTCCTCTCCATCATCGGCCGGCCCCAGGCGATAGCCCAGGCCGCGCACGGTCTCGACAATGCCATTACCCAGTTTGCGCCGCAGGTGATGGATATGCACGTTGAGGGCGTTGCTTTCCAGTTCGTCGTTGAACCCATAGACGCTGTCTTTCAACTGCTCCGTGGACAGCACCCGGCCACGGTTGTGCAGCAAGGCTTGCAACAGTGACTGTTCGCGACGGGAAAGGTCCACTGGCTGACCGCCAAGCATGGTTTCGCGGCTGCTCGGATCGTACGTCAAGCGGCCGTGTTCGATCAGGTTGACGCTGCGCCCTGCCACCCGTCGCAACAACGTGTGCAGGCGTGCGGCGAGTTCGCGCAGGTCGAACGGCTTGAGCAGGTAATCGTCGGCCCCCGCTTGCAGGCCGTCGACGCGGTCGGTCACCGAATCCCGGGCGGTGAGGATCAGCACCGGAATCTCCAGGCCATGATGGCGCAACTGCTGCAATAGCTTGAGCCCGTCTTCATCCGGCAGACCGAGGTCGAGCACCATCACGTCGAACTCGGCGACCTTGAGCATGGCCCGGGCCTTCGAGGCAGTGTTGACGTGCTCCACCGTCAGGCCCTGGGCAGTGAGGCCGGCGACAATGCCGCTGGCGATCAGCTCATCGTCTTCGCAAACCAGTACGTGCATGGTGAGACCTGTTGAAAAAAAGGTGATTAGGCCGGTGGCCGATTAAGCGGACATTATGCCGCAAGTGCCTTTGTCACAAGGCCGTCACGGTTAATCATCGGTTAATCGCCGCCCCACATTGTGCACCTCACTTGCACAGGGACAAGGCTTACCCAATGCGTCGATTGTTTTTGTTTTTTGCTCTCTTGATCTCGGGTCTGGCCCAGGCTGGAACCAATCCGTTCGAAACCAAACCTGAATTCCTGCCAGTGGAAAAAGCGTTCGTCTTCACGTCCGAGCGCCTTGAGTCGGGTGAAACGCAACTCTATTGGCAGATCACCGACGGTTATTACCTTTATCAGAAACGCCTGAAGTTCGATGGGTTGCCCGCTGAGCTGCACCCTGTGTTACCTGAAGGCGAGTCTCACAGTGATGAATTCTTCGGTGAACAGCCGGTTTATCGCCAGGGCCTGGAGCTGAAGATCCCGGCGGGTGCGACCGGCCGGATCAAGGTCGGCTTCCAGGGCTGCGCCGATGCCGGATTGTGTTATCCACCGCAAACCCAGGTCGTGGATCTGGGCGGCAGCACTGTCGCTTCGGCGGCCAATGAAGCGCCGGATCAAGCCCTGGCCAGCAGCCTGCAACAACGGGCGTTGGGTTGGAGCTTGTTGGTGTTCTTCGGTTTGGGCCTGCTGCTGGCCTTCACCCCTTGCTCGTTGCCGATGCTGCCGATTCTGGCCGGAATGATTGTCGGCAGTGGCGCGACGCCCAAACGCGGATTTGCCTTGGCCACCAGCTATGTCGTGAGCATGGCGCTGGTGTATGCGGCGATGGGCGTTCTGGCGGCGTTGCTCGGTGCGAATTTGCAGGCACTGCTGCAAAACCCTTGGTTGCTGGGCAGTTTCGCCGCCGTGTTTGTGCTGCTGGCGTTGCCGATGTTCGGCTTCTTCGAGCTGCAACTGCCGGTCGCCGTGCGCGATCGGCTGGAAAACGTCTCGCGTAATCAGCGCGGTGGCAGCCTGATTGGCGCGGGTGTGCTGGGCGCGCTGTCCGGTCTGTTGGTCGGTCCGTGCATGACCGCCCCGCTGGCCGGCGCCCTGCTCTACATCGCACAAAGCGGCAATGCGCTGCACGGCGGGTTGATTCTGTTTGCCATGGGCATCGGCATCGGTGTGCCGCTGTTGTTGCTGGTGACCGTCGGCAACCGCTTCCTGCCCAAACCCGGGGCCTGGATGAACCTGCTCAAAGGCGTGTTCGGCTTCCTGTTCCTCGCCACCGCGTTGTTGATGTTGCGCCCGGTATTGGATGAATCGCTGTGGATCGGTCTGTGCGGTGCGTTGTTGCTGATTGCCGCCTACAGCGCCTGGAAGCAGTCGCAAGGTTTCGGGCGGGTCGCGCATCTGTTCGGTGCCAGCTCATTGCTGCTCGGCTTGTGGGGCAGTCTGTTGATGATCGGTGCGGCGGGCGGCGGTGATGACCTGTTGAAACCGCTGCAGGTCTATAGCGCTGCCAATGCGGGCAATGCCGCCCGCCCGGTCGGCCACGACGCTTTCACCACAATCAAGAACCCGGCCACTCTGCAACGGGAGCTCGATGCCGCACAAGCTCAGGGCCAATGGGTGCTGCTGGACTACTACGCCGACTGGTGTGTGTCGTGCAAGGTCATGGAAAAACAGGTGTTCGGCCAACCCCGCGTGCTCGACGCCTTGAGCGATGTGCGCTTGCTACGTCTGGACGTCACCGCCGACAATGCCGCCAGCCGCGAACTGCTTGGCCGCTATAAAGTGCCGGGGCCACCGAGTTTTCTGTGGATCGGCGCCGATGGCATCGAACGTCGCAGCCAGCGCATCACCGGCGAGGTCGATGCCGACACCTTCCTGCAACGCTGGACCACCACCCGAGACGCCCGTTAATGCTGACTTTTACCCTCGGCACGTTTGCCATCGCGCTTAACCACCTGCTGCTGATCAGTGCCTTGGCGCTGGCGACGTTTGTCGGCTGGCGGGCGGCCAAGCGTGGCGGTGAAAATCCCGAGTCGGCGCTGTTCAGCCTGTTCCTGCTGGGCATGCTGGCGGCCCGAATCAGTTTCGTCGCGCTGTACTGGAAACATTATCGTGACGATCCGTGGCAAGTCATCGACCTGCGCGACGGTGGCTTTCTCGCCTGGCCGGGTGTAATCGCGCTGCTGCTGGCCGCCGTGTATCGAGGCTGGCGTCAACCGGGTTTACGTCGCCCACTGGGCTTTGGCGTGGCCAGTGGCCTGGCGTTCTGGCTGCTCGCGACATTCTCCCTGAGCATTTACGAACAAGGCACGCGCCTGCCAGACATCACCCTGCGCAATGCCGCCGGTGAAACGGTGCAACTGGCGGATTACAAAGGCGGGCCGCTGGTGATCAATCTCTGGGCCACCTGGTGTCCGCCGTGCCGCCGGGAAATGCCGGTGCTGGAAAACGCTCAGCAACACCGCCCGGACCTGACCTTCCTGTTCGTCAATCAGGCGGAAAGCATGCAAAGCGTCAGCACCTTTCTGGAAACCCAGGGCCTGAGCCTGTCCAACGTACTGTTCGACGGCAGCGGTCGATTGGGTCAGGCCGTCGGTTCGATGGCATTGCCGACTACGCTGTTCTATAGCCCTGAAGGTCGCCTGCTGGGCAGTCACTTGGGCGAACTGTCGGACGCCAGCCTGGCCCGCGCCCTGGAAAACTTTGACACCCCGAATCCGGCCACACCGTCCACTTCTTCAAGGAAACTGCCATGCCCCGCCTCCGCCACCTGCTGACGCTGACCCTGGGCGCCGCCCTGCTGCACCTGCCGTCGGTACAGGCTGCCGAAGAGTTGCCCGAAGCAATCAAGAAGATCGAAGCCAAGGGCGCGAAAATCGTCGGCCAGTTCGACGCGCCCGATGGCTTGCGCGGTTATGCCGCGCAGTACCAGAACCGTGGCATGGCGCTGTACCTGACACCGGATGGCAAACATGTGTTGCTGGGCAATTTGTACGACGCCGACGGCAAAGACCTGAGCAGCGCGCCGTTGCAGAAACTGGTGTACGCGCCGATGGCCAAGGAAATCTGGGGCAAGATGGAAGCGAGCAACTGGATCGGTGACGGCAACAAGGATGCGCCGCGCGTGGTGTACCTGTTCAGCGACCCGAACTGCCCTTACTGCAACGTGTTCTGGGAACAGGCGCGGCCGTGGGTGAAGGCCGGCAAGGTGCAGTTGCGGCACATCATGGTCGGCATCATTCGTGAAGACAGTCCGGGCAAATCCGCGGCATTGCTTGCCGCCAAGGATCCGCAAAAAGCCCTGCAAGACCACGAAGGGGCTGGCAAGGCCAGTACGCTCAAGGCGCTGAAAGAAGTACCGCCGGCGATTCAGGCGAAACTGGCGGCGAACATGCAGCTGATGGAAGACCTGGAATTGCAGGCCACTCCGGCGATTTTCTACATGGACGACAAGGGCGAGCTGCAACAGCAGCAAGGCGCGCCGTCGCCGGACAAGTTGGTGAAGATTCTCGGGCCGAAATAGTTTTTCCGTCAGTGGTGTGGTGATCTCACTGCCGCCATCGCCGGCAAGCC
>NZ_AKJI01000117.1:0-6670 GCF_000282415.1 Pseudomonas sp. GM60 | reverse complement strand
CACCGAACGAAAGGGGCAAGAGCCCTTGGTTACTTGGGGCTCTTCCAAGTGACTCGCCGTAAGGGCGAAACCCTATGTGGCCGTTACCGAAGAAACGGATATGTCCAAAATCCAAACAGCCACCAAACAGCGCATCACGCCAAACGCTGAGCCTTCTCGTCCTCACCCAAACAAGCCGCCGCCGTAAACAGCACATCAGTCGAAGAATTCAGCGCAGTCTCCGCCGAATCCTGCAACACACCAATAATGAAACCAACCGCCACCACCTGCATGGCGATTTCACTCGGAATGCCGAACAGACTGCACGCCAGTGGAATCAGCAACAACGAACCACCCGCCACACCCGAAGCGCCACAGGCACAAATCGCCGCAACGACACTCAGCAAGATGGCAGTCGGAATGTCCACGGCAATACCCAGCGTATGCACAGCCGCCAGAGTCAGCACGGTAATGGTGATCGCAGCACCCGCCATGTTGATCGTCGCACCCAGCGGAATCGAAACCGAATAAGTGTCCTCATGCAGACCCAGGCGCTTGCTCAGTTCCAGATTGACCGGAATATTCGCCGCCGAACTGCGGGTGAAAAACGCCGTGATGCCACTTTCACGCAAGCACATGATCACCAGCGGATACGGGTTGCGACGCAGCTTCCAGAACACGATCACCGGGTTCATCACCAGCGCCACAAACAGCATGCACCCCAGCAACACCGCCAGCAGATGCGCGTAGCCGATCAAGGCACCGAAACCGGAAGTGGCGAGGGTCGACGCCACCAGGCCGAAAATCCCCAGCGGTGCAAAACGGATCACCAGGCGCACGATCAGGGTCACGCCGTTGGACAAGTCGCCGAGCACTTCACGCGTGGTGTCACCGGCGTGGCGAATGGCGACGCCCATGCCGATGGCCCACGCCAGAATGCCGATGAAATTGGCATTCATCAGCGCGCTGACCGGGTTATCCACCACGCTCAGCAGCAGACTTTGCAGCACTTCACCGATACCGCCCGGCGCCGTCACCGCGACGTCGTGGGTGGACAGCACCAGGCTCGACGGGAACATCATGCTGGCCACGACCGCGACCACGGCCGCCGCAAACGTGCCCAGCAAGTACAGAAACAGAATCGGCCGGATGTGGGTTTCCTGGCCGTGCTTGTGGTTGGCGATCGACGCCATGACCAGCACGAACACCAGAATCGGCGCGACGGCTTTCAGCGCCGAGACGAACACTTTGCCAATGAACGCAGTGGACTTCGCCACGTCCGGCGCAACCAGCGCCAGGGCAATCCCGGCGAGCAGGCCGATGATGATTTGCGTAACCAGGCTCAAGCGTTTCAAGCGTTGCAATAGCGAAGGGGATGAAGCGGTCATAAAACGGCATCTCTGATTTTATTAGGTGCGGGGTGTCGCGACATCGCGGCCATTAAAGGACGGATGAACAGGGTGTACGAATCGCAGGGCGCGGACTTTATCACAGCGTCGTCCGCATCCCTCAGACCTGTGACGATCTGCCGCCCGCCTGTTAAACGCGATGTGCAGGTTCGTGCAACCGCCTTTGGAAACACTCTGTTAAGATTGCGCATCCTCATTTTCATGTCTGCCAGTGAGCCTTCGGGCTATCGCTGGTGTTGTCGTTTTCTGGAGTTCTGCATGCTGTTGCCCATCCTTCTGTTGTCCGCCGCCGGTTTCACGGTGCTGACCACGGAATTCATCATCGTCGGCCTGTTGCCGGCAATCGCCCGGGATCTCGAAGTCACCATCCCCCAGGCCGGTTTGCTGGTCACGTTGTTCGCCTTCACTGTCGCGGCGTTCGGGCCGTTCCTGACCGCGTACTTCGCCCGGTTCGAACGGCGCAAGCTGTTCATTTCGGTGTTGATCATGTTCGGTCTGGCCAACACCCTCGCGGCGTTTGCGCCGAACATCTGGGTGATGGCCGTTGCGCGGTTGATCCCCGCACTCGGGCTACCAGTGTTCTGGGCCCTGGCCAGTGAAACGGCGGTGGACATCGTCGGGCCGGATTACGCCGGGCGCGCCATTGCCAAGATCGGTTTCGGCATCGTTTGCGCGACGGTGTTCGGTATTCCGGTGGGTACGTTGATTTCCGATGCGTTCGGCTGGCGCAGTGCCTTCGGCATTCTGGCGGTGATCGCGTTTGCCAAGGCGTTGCTGCTGTTTATCTACCTGCCCAAAACCAGCCTGCATCAACACCAGGTGAGCTTCCGTTCGCAGTTCAAGATCCTGCGCAGCCCGTTGATGATCGGGCACGTGTTGCTGTCGATCCTGGTGTTCAGCGGCATGTTCACCGCTTACACCTATCTGGCGGACATTCTTGAGCGGCTGGCCGGTTTCAACGGCACCGTGGTGGGTTGGTGCCTGATGGGCTTCGGCGCGGTGGGCCTGATCGGCAACTCGTTGGGCGGTCGCGCGGTGGATCGTCATCCGCTGATCGCTTCCGTGACGTTCTGCGCGTTCATGATTGCCGGCATGGTGACGCTGGTGCCGAACATCCATTCGCCGCTGGGTCTGGCGGCGGCAATGGGCATCTGGGGCGTGACACAAGCGGCGTTGTTCCTGGTCAGCCATGTGCGTTTGATGAAAGCCGCGCCTGAGGCGCCGGCCTTTGCCGCGTCGCTGAACATTGCCGGCGCCAACCTCGGTATCGGTCTGGGCGCGATGGTCGGTGGCCGGGTGATCGACAGCGTTGGCCTGGGTGGGCTTGGCTTTGCGGCGGCGGGTTTTATTCTGATCTCGATCCTGTTGGCCATGGCGCTGATGACCTTCAAACCTCGCGAAGTCTGCGCCTGACCCTCATATCTCGGTGAACAGCTCGCGTCGGGCACCTTCGGTAATCGCAACGATGCCGGGGTGCTTGACCTTGCGCTCCACCGAAATGGCGTAGAACGACTCGGTCACGGCGTCGGTCTGGCCAATCAATTCCACGCCGCACTGACGCTTCACTTCATCGGCAATCACGCTCGGGCCGATGAAAATCCCGCTGCCGGACTGACCGAAGGCCTGCATCAACGCGCTGTCGTCGAACTCGCCGACGATGCGCGGCTGAATCTGCTGCTCGGCAAACCAGCGTTGCAAACGACTGCGCACCACGGTTTCCGGCCCCGGAATCAGCAGCGGTGCGCCGTGCAGGCTGCGCGGGAAATCCTGGCCGTACTGCGCCGCCAGTTCGGCGGTGGCGAAGAAGCTGATCCCGCATTCCCCGAGTTTCTGGCTGTAGCCCTTGATGTCGAGGTGCGACGGCATCGGGCTGTCGGAGATCACCAGATCGAGGCGCTGAATCGCCAGGTCGGCGAGCAAGCGTTCGAGTTTGTCTTCGCGACAGGTAATACGCAGCGGTTCGCTCAGCTCCATGGTCGGCGCGATCAGGCGATAGACGATGGATTTGGGCACCACATCAGCCACTCCAACCCGAAACAGAATCTGTTGCTCATTGGGTTGCGCCCGCAGCATCAGCTCCAATTCACCGCCGAGCTGAAACATCTGCTCGGCGTAGGGCAGGGTCTGGCGTCCGGCTTCGGTGAGTTCCAGCTGTCGGCCAACCCGACGAAACAACTCGATGCCATACGTTTGTTCGAGCAGAGAAATCTGCCCGCTGATGGTCTGTGGCGTCAGGTTCAGCTGTTCGCAGGCGCGCACGATGCTGCCGGTCTTGGCCACGACCCAGAAGTAATGCAGTTGTCGATAGTTGAGCATGGCGACCTACAGTTCGTGAAAACCGAAGTATAACCGCTAAAAATACGAATTTTCCTGAAGTGTTTGCCTCCCTAGAATGCCTCGCTATCAGCGGGCCATCGTTTCGGCCCGTTTTGTTCTATCGAGGAATGCATCATGAAGCTTAAAACCACGGCACTGTTGATTGCGTCTTTACTGGTGCTGGCCGGTTGCGACCAGGCCGAAAAAAGCGCTCAGCAACTGATGGGCAAGGCTGCCGAATCCGCCAAGCAAGCGATTGACGACACCCACAAAGCCGCCGAGCAAGCGCTCAGCGATGCCACCGGCGGGCTGGTCAGCAAGAAAGAATCATCGGGCGACGATAAAGAGAAAACCGAATCGTCGTCCCAGGAAATCTAAACCGTCTTAAAACGAGTCAGGACTGACCCATGGAATACCTTTTAGAACTTGCTGCAAGCCCCACCGCCTGGGTCGCCCTGGCCACGCTGGTGGTGATGGAAATCGTGCTCGGCATCGATAACCTGATCTTCATCTCGATCCTGACCAACAAACTGCCGGAGCAGCATCGGCAGAAGGCGCGGCGCATTGGTATCGGCATGGCGCTGATCCTGCGACTGGCACTGCTGAGCACCATCGCGTTCATCGTCCAGTTGACTGAGCCGGTGATCGAGATCCTCGGCCACGCGTTCTCCTGGAAGGACATGATCCTGATCGCCGGCGGCTTGTTCCTGTTGTGGAAGGCGACCACCGAGATCCATCACAGCATGGACCCGGCGCCGGAAGATCCGAAGTCGGCGACCTCGACCGTGACCCTGGGCTTTGCCGCCGCGATCGGTCAGATCCTTATGCTGGACATGGTGTTCTCCATCGACAGCATTATTACCGCTGTCGGCATGACCGAGCATTTGCCGATCATGATCATCGCGGTGGTGGTGTCGGTGCTGGTGATGTTGTTGGCGGCTGACCCGTTGGCCAAGTTCATCAACGACAACCCGACGGTGGTGATGCTGGCGCTGGGCTTCCTGATCATGATCGGCATGACGCTGATCGCCGAAGGCTTCGGCGCCCACGTACCGAAAGGCTACGTCTACGCAGCCATGGCGTTCTCGGCAACGATTGAAGGCTTGAACATGATGTCGCGACGGGCCAAGCAGAAGCGCATTGCCGTTGAAGCGTAACCTGGGCTGAAACGAAAACGGCCGCCTGCACTCGCAAGAGTCCAGGCGGCCGTTTGTATTTGGGGTATTAAAAAGTATCCGTCAGTGCGCGGTTGCGTGACGTGCAGCCGGTTTATCGGTTTTCGTCACCCGAGCCGGCTGGGCGGGGTGGTGATGGTGTCGGCGGGCAATTCGCAGGACTCCCCACAACATGGCGGCGGCAACAGCCAGCCAACTGAAAATCAACATCACAATGGTCATTGTCAGGCTCATCAGTGCCTCCTCTTCGCCCTGCTTCGGGCACACACGCTTTGCAAGTGACAGTCTAGTCGCTGCCATGTTGCAGGCTATTGACCAAAGGTCGGTGCCGACCAATCAGTTCGCTCTATCGAACGCAATCAACTGCCGGTTAAGGCTATACCGCTGTCGCGCGGCGTCCTATGATCAACGGCCAAGCCGGGAGCACGGACACCTGGCGTCTGAACAAGAGAGTGATGATGGTGCGGGTATTTTCGCGAATTCGAACGGCAGCCCTGATTGTGGGCTGTGTTGCAGGTCTGGCTGGCTGCGCGGGCAGTGTGGCGCCGGAGGTCAAGCGTCTGCCGGAACGCGTGGAACTCAGCGGGACGTTCTACCGTGGGCAAAGCTTTCAAAGCGGACCCCAAGTGCTGGCCAGTCTGTTGGCCCAGCAGGGCATCGTGATTACCCCGGGGTTGCTCGAAAAGCCTTTGCACCTGCCGGGCGCCGAAGCGCAATTGCAGCAGAACATGCAGAACCTCGCCCGCGAGTACGGGATGGTCGTTTACCCACTCGACAGCCATTTGCCTGCGTTGCTGACCCAGGTTGCGGCGGGTTACCCGGTGATGGTGCGCTTCACTGAAGGCTCGGCGTTCTGGGCTGAACCGCGTTACGCCATTCTCGCCGGGTACAACCGTCAGAAGCGGACTGTGTTGCTGCGTTCGGGATTGAATCGTCGGGAGTTGATGAGCTT
Organism: Pseudomonas sp. GM60; assembly: GCF_000282415.1. Taxonomy (NCBI): domain Bacteria; kingdom Pseudomonadati; phylum Pseudomonadota; class Gammaproteobacteria; order Pseudomonadales; family Pseudomonadaceae; genus Pseudomonas; species Pseudomonas sp. GM60. Next base: position 839 of record NZ_AKJI01000117.1, on the reverse strand, counting down.
CAGCTCGTTTGAGTCGTCGTTCAAGGATGCGGGTGGCTGGGCGGTGCTGATCCAGAAACCGGAGCAGATTCCGGCCAACGTTGATCAGTCGCGTTGGTTGAAAGCGGCGAACGATCTGGCGCAGGCCGGCCAGGAGCAGGCCGCTGCCCGTGCGAAGAAGGCGCTGACTTCGCAGTAAGCTTCCCGTTCGTCATCTGCCCGGCACTGCCACGTGCGATTGGTCTCTAAAGGATAAGGGCCCGGATGTTTCCGGGTCCGTTCCAAGGAGGCGTCCATGACACATCCCACTTCACCCTCCGGCCCGCACTCGTCCGAGCATTCTTCAGGCAATGAGTTGGGTTTCGATCCGGATTCACCGGACCTTGCCGACCCTCAGGTCGACCCCATCGGACCTGCCAGGGCGCCCAGGGATGTTAAACCGGGCGAGGCGGGCAAGGCTCCCGCCAAACCTTACGACCCGCTCGCGAATTTGAAACCCTGACGTTTTGTGGGAGGTGTGTATGTCTACTGATTCGAGTTTTGACGACAAGCGTCCGGACAGTGTTCCAACCACTGTGGAGGATGATATTGATCCTGTGATGGACCCGGATCGTCCGATGCGTGATCCATTGATCAGGCCGGTGGTGACGCCAAGGGATCCGAGTGCGGGGGATGGTGTTCCGGATGATGATCAGATGCCGTTGCCGAATGATTGAGGTTTTCGGTTTGGCGTTCAGTGGGTTGGGGGTATATCCGTTATTGCGGTAACGGCGGCTATTGGTTTCGCCCTTACGGCGAGTCACTTTGGAAAAGCCCCAAAGTAACCAAAGGGCTTTTGCCCCTTTCGTTCGGTGCCTCGC
>NZ_AKJI01000116.1:0-24405 GCF_000282415.1 Pseudomonas sp. GM60 | reverse complement strand
CTTTGGTTACTTTCGCGCTTTTCGAAAGTGACTCGCTGTAAAAGCGAAACCGCCAGCAGCCATGACCGCAGAAACGGATATGCCCCCCAACCAATCCCCCCCCAAAAACCACCTCAACATCAAACTCGAACAGCAGTTTTAAGGCCCCACCCGTCGGCAAAAGTCTGGATAAATCGCATCAAGGTCGCTATCGGGACAATGCAGGCGGTTTAAGTTGGCAAGATTGACTCACCCACCCTCCCCCCGCCTTGGGGGAACACGGTCATATTTATGTCATGTCAGGTCCGCAAGCTCGGACCTGTCCGCCAACAACAGGTTGATAACAACAAGGACGATCACATGCCCACACAAAACCCGCACCGCAACCTCGGTTTGTGCACCTCCAGCAAGGTCTACAACGCCCTGACCGAACTCAAGCACCTGGAAGGTCATCGCAGCGCCAAATTTCTTTCGCTGCTGGCCGAAAACCTTGTGCGAAAAGGCCTGCTCAACGAACAGGAAGTGGTCCACATGCTGGACCTGGTGGTCGACTGACCGACAGACGGTCGTTTGCACCCGCTGCCGTCAATGTCGACTATCGAAAGCGATGATTGTTCGTTCGCGCGGCGGACCCGTAAGGTAGCTCCATAGATTGATGGAGGTACTTATGTCCCAGGTTCAAATCATGTCCGTTATTGGCAGCGCCGTTCCCGCCTCGCTTAGAGAGCTAGGATTGCTCGCCTGTTGGTATCTGGTCCAGGACGGTGAACAAATCAGCGGTCCGCTCCCATCGCTGACTGCCGCGAAGGCACTGTCACAGAGCTTCGACGCCGGCCGACTCAGCGCTTAAGGCAACTGCACCCGCGGTTTGGTTTCCATGAAAATCGCCCAGCTCGACATAAACAGCGCGGCGATCAACGGTCCGATGACAAAGCCATTGAGCCCGAAAATCGCCAGGCCGCCGAGGGTCGAGATGAGGATCAGATAGTCCGGCATCTTCGTGTCCTTGCCCACCAGGATCGGGCGCAGCACATTGTCCACCAGGCCAATCACAAACACCCCGAACAGCCCCAGCACCACGCCCTGCCAGATCGCCCCGCTGAACAGGAAAAACGCGGCCACCGGCGCCCAGACAATCCCTGCGCCGACCGCTGGCAACAGCGACAGAAACGCCATCAACACCGCCCAGAGCAACGAGCTCGGGATGTCCAGAAACCAGAAAATAAAACCGCCCAATGCGCCTTGAGTGATCGCCACAAAAAGGTTGCCCTTCACCGTGGCGCGCACCACGCGGTTGAACTTGAGCTGCAAACGGCGCTTCTGGTGTTCTTCCAGAGGTACGGCGGCGCGCACTTTGCGCGCCAGTTCTGCACCGTCGCGCAAAAAGAAGAACAACAGGTACAGCATGATGAAAAACCCCACCACGAAATCAAACGTACCCTGACCGAAACTGAAGGCTTTGTTGGCGATGAACTCATTGCCCGTCACCGCGCTCTTGATGATTTTCTCCCGCAGCCCCTCCAGCTCACCGATCCCGGCGCGATCGAGCAAGTGCTGGAAGTACGGAGGCAGGCTGTGTTTGAAATGCGTGATGTACCCCGCGATGTCCAGCTCGCCGCTTTCGATGCTCTTGTAAAGCGCCGCCCCTTCCTGGACCAGCAGAATACTGAGGATGATCACCGGCAGGATCGCAATGACCATGCAGATGCTCAACGTCAGCATTGACGTAAGGTTGCGCTCCCAGCCGAACTTCAGTTGCAGTCGCCGCTGCAACGGCGCGAAGAGAATGCCGAGGATCACCGCCCAGAACACCGCGCCGTAGAACGGCAGCAAAATCCAGATAAACGCGGCGGTCACCAACCCCAGCAAAATCACCAGTGATTTGTCTTGTACCTTCTCTTCGTTCATGTCCGATCCATGTCAGTCCGCAGGGCACAGGCCCTTGTACCAAGAGCCGTCCTGATGCTTAGTCCGCCACGGTTCGCGCGAGTGCCATCCGTTTGTTCATCAAGCATAGATCCAGATCAATGAATGCCGCGGTCATGCCGATTATCCTCGCCGGCTTTTGCGATCGACCCGCCCATGACCCTTTTCACACCTGAGCTGCTCGCCCCCGCCGGCACCCTGAAAAACATGCGTTATGCCTTCGCCTATGGCGCCGACGCGGTGTACGCCGGTCAGCCGCGCTACAGCCTGCGGGTGCGCAACAACGAGTTCGATCACGCCAACCTCGCGCTCGGCATTCGCGAGGCCCAGGCCCAGGGCAAGCGCTTTTACGTGGTGGTGAACATCGCCCCGCACAACGCCAAACTCAAAACCTTCCTCAAGGACCTGGAGCCGGTGATTGCCATGGCACCGGACGCGCTGATCATGTCCGACCCGGGCCTGATCATGCTGGTGCGTCGGCACTTTCCGCAGATGCCGATCCACCTGTCGGTGCAAGCCAACACGGTCAACTGGGCGAGTGTCGAGTTCTGGCAACAACAAGGCTTGAGCCGGATCATCCTGTCGCGGGAACTGTCCCTGGAAGAAATCGCCGAAATCCGCCAGCAAGTGCCCGCCATGGAGCTGGAAGTGTTCGTCCACGGCGCGTTGTGCATGGCCTATTCCGGCCGCTGCCTGCTGTCGGGCTACATGAACAAACGCGATGCCAATCAGGGCAGTTGCACCAATGCCTGTCGCTGGAAGTACTCGGCGCAAGAAGCCACGGAAAATCTGCTCGGCGACATCGTGCAGACCTTCCAGCCCGAACCGACGCTGGGAATTGGCGCGCCCACCGATCAGGTATTCCTGTTGCAGGAAGCCAACCGCCCCGACGAACTGATGCCGGCCTTCGAAGACGAACACGGCACCTACATCATGAACGCCAAGGACCTGCGCGCCGTGCAGCACGTCGAGCGCCTGACGCAGATGGGCGTGCATTCGCTGAAAATCGAAGGCCGGACCAAATCTCACTTTTACTGCGCGCGCACCACTCAGGTTTACCGCCGGGCGATCGACGATGCGGTGGCCGGTCGCGACTTCGACCGGGGCCTGATGACCGATCTGGAATCCCTCGCCCAGCGCGGTTACACCGAAGGTTTTCTGCGTCGTCACGTGCATGACGAGTATCAGAATTATCAGAACGGCAGTTCGGTGTCAGAGCGGCAGCAATTTGTCGGTGAATTGACCGGCGAGCGGCGCGACCGGCTGGCGGAAGTCAAAGTGAAGAACCGCTTTGGCCTAGGTGATCACATGGAACTGATGACACCCAAGGGCAACTTCCACTTCGATTTGCATCAGTTGCAGAACGTCAAAGGCCAACCCATCGATGTGGCGCCGGGGGATGGGCACACCGTGTACCTGCCGATTCCGGATGCGGTGGATTTGCGCTTCGGGTTGTTGATGCGGGATGTGCGCGAGATGTGATCTTCGATCAACATCGCTATCCCCAAAACACCGCATCCCCTGTCACACCGCTATTGCTGATACACCGCTTTCTTTTGAACACCGCGCCCCCTGTAGGAGCTGGCTTGCCAGCGATGAGGCCCTTCAGATTTTCACCGCAGCCAAGGCCGCCATCGCTGGCAAGCCAGCTCCTACAGGGGGACGCGGTGTTTCGGATAGCGGTGGTGTCTCAGGTGAACTCCTCGCGCAACATCGCCACAAACGCTTCTCGCGCTGGGTGAACCCCAGCGTTTTCATGCCAGTAAAACAGGTTGTCGATGGCGGTCAGTTCAGGGAACTCATACCCCGCGCACCCCGCGCCTTTGGCGTACTGATCGAACACCCCTTTAGGCACCAGCGCGACCCCCGCCCCCGCGCTGACGCACCCGACAATCGCGCCGTAACTCGCCAGGCTGACAATCGGCAGCGCCTGCCCCTGGCGCAACAACCAATGTTCCAGCGCCGCACGGTAAGGACACCCCTGGGGCCACATGAACACGGTCTTGTCCTGCAAATCGGCGATCTCGCGCACCGGCCCCAGCGACGTCGAGGCAATCAGCAGCAGCTCCTCGCGGTACATCGGCGTGCGCTTGAGTTGAGAGCGCTCGACATCCACCGCGACGATTGCGCCGTCGAGCCGGTGGTTGGCGGTGTCATCGAGCAATTGGCCCCACGTGCCGGTGGTCAGCTCCAGCGCCACCGCCGGATAGCGCTTGTGGAACTTGGCGAGCAAACGCGGCAAGCGACCGGTGGCCGACGATTCGATGGCGCCGATGCGCAACGGGCCGGACGGCTCGGCGGCGGGGTCGACCGCCCGCTTGGCCTCAGCCGTCATGGCAAGAATCTTCGAGGCGTAGGCCAGAAAAGTCTGCCCCGACGGACTGATGCGCAACCCTCTGCCTTCGCGGATAAACAACGCGACGCCCAACTCCGCTTCCAGCGACTTGATCCGTGCTGTGATGTTCGACGGCACGCAATGCAACAGCTCGGCCGCCCGGGCGATGCTGCCGACGTCGGCCACGGTTTTGAACATGCGAATCTGTGCCAGCTCCATACATCACCCAAAGTGAACGGTTAGCGCAGTATAAGTCAGTTGTGGCGAACGGTCCGCATTCTGATACTCGAAGCATCTGCCCACAGGTGCCCGACCATGCAAGCGCTCTCAACCGCCACCCCTCCCCTCAAAATCATCTTGGCCATGGCCTTCGTCGTCGCGTGCTGGGGCTATTCCCCGACCGGAATTCACATCGGCTTGCAAGCCTATGATCCCGGGCATCTGGCATTGCTGCGGTTTCTGCTGGCGTCGGTGTTCATGGCGCTGGTCGCGGTGTTCAAAGGCATCAGCCTGCCGACCCTTCGCGATTTGCCAATGCTGTTCGGCCTCGGCTTTTTTGCGGTGAGCCTGCATCACGTGGCGATCAATTTTGGTCAGCAAGGGGTCAGCGCCGGTGCGTCCAGCGTGCTCGCGCAATCGACGCCCTTGTTCAGCACGCTGCTGGCGCGCTTCGTGCTCAAAGACCAGGTGAGCGCGTGGCGTTGGGGCTGTGTTTTTCTGGGATTGATCGGCGTGGTGATTGTGGTGGCGGGCGATCGCGGACTGGGCAACATCGACGCCCATGGCCTGTTGATTCTGCTGGCGGCGGTGTCCTGGAGTTTCTACTTCGCGTTGCAGAAACATCACTCCGGACGTTACGACGGGCTGACACTGGTCTGCTACACGGTGTGGTCGGGGACCGCGTTGTTACTGGTTTATCTGCCGGGGTTGGCGGCACAAGTGGTCAACGCGCCGATGCAGGTGCAGCTGGCAGTGCTGGCGCTGGGCATTTTTCCGAGCGCGCTCGCCTACCTGGCCTGGGCATTTGTGTTGGCTCACGTTGATTTGAGCCGGGCGACGATGACGCTGTATCTGGTGCCGCCGACGGCCATGGCGATTGCCTCGTTTGCGCTGGGGGAGCGGCCGACGGTGATGATCGTTGTCGGGGGAACAGTGGTGTTGGTCAGTGTGCTGGCGTTGAATCTGGAGCGGCGGTTGGTGGCGATTCGGGTGGAGGGTGTTTGATTGGAGTTTTGTGGTGATGGGGCTGGCGCCTTCGCCGGCAAGCCGGCTCCTACAGGGGATCGCGGCTCGGCTCTGCGCCAGCCGGATTCCGCGAAGGCGGTTAATCACGATCCGCCAGAAACCGGTCCCGACTGTTGGTCAGGTGCAGCCACATTGCCGCCCGCGCCGCGTCCGCATCCTGACGCTTGATCGCGTTGAGAATCGCCTCGTGTTCCAGATTGGCCAACTGCCCCAGCTTGCTCAAATCCGCCGCGCCACGTTCAGCCGCGTTGACGCGAGTGCGGGGGATCATCGCGCTGCCCAGGTGCTGCATGATTTCCGTGAAGCAGACATTGCCGGTGGCCTCGGCGATCAGCAGATGGAAACGCCTGTCGGCTTCGACACAACTGTCGTTGTTGGCGAGCAGGCTTTGGTAATCGTCCAGCGCTTCGCGCATCTGCGCCAATTGCGGGTCCGTGCGCCGAATCGCCGCCAACGCGGCGGCCTGGGTTTCGAGGCCCAGGCGCAACTCCAGGATGCTGCGCACGCCCAGCGCGGTATCGACATTCAGTCGTAGCCCCTGCTCCGGTGCGCGCTCGATGACAAACGTGCCGATGCCGTGCCGGGTTTCCACCAGCCCCGACGCCTGCAACTTCGAGATCGCCTCGCGCACCACGGTGCGACTGACCCCGTGCTCCTGAACGATGCTGTTCTCCGACGGTAGCTTGTCCCCCGGCAGCATCTGGCCGAGCAGGATGCTCTGGGTCAGTTTCGCGACCAGGTCATGGGCCAGGTTGTGAGTGCGCTTGCGGGCAGGCGCGTCGAGGTCATCTTGCATGGCAATCATCCGAAAGCAGGGCTAAGCGGATCGTAGCACTGCGGTCGAACGGATTCTCAAGAAAACCGCCTCCAGCTTGTATGACAACACTCAACAAAACAGACATCCAAGACTAAAACAAAGCATACAAACGCCCCTAAACCGAATAAAAAATGACCTTAACCATACTATTTTGTTGAGCATTGCCTCTTGCAGGATAAAAAAATGTAGTTGTATGATGTCTAGCAACAACGCCACACCTGCAACACCCCGCATAAAAATAATCAGTGGGAGAAAACCAAGTGAATACATCCGTATCCGGGATGCACGACGGTGCCGATTCGGTCCTGAAGTCCGCCATCTCGAAAGTGAAACGCCACGTTCTGCCGCTGTTCGTCATCATGTTCATCGTCAACTACATCGACCGCGTGAACATCGGCTTCGTCCGCGCCCACATGGAACATGACCTGGGCATTGGTGCTGCCGCCTACGGCCTCGGTGCCGGCCTGTTCTTCATCGGCTACGCGCTGTTCGAAGTCCCCTCCAACATCCTTCTGCAAAAAGTCGGCGCACGAATCTGGCTGACCCGCATCATGCTGACCTGGGGTCTGGTGGCCGCCTGCATGGCGTTCATCCAGAACGAAACCCACTTCTACATCCTGCGATTCCTGCTGGGCGTGGCTGAAGCCGGCTTCTTCCCCGGGGTGATTTATTACTTCACGCGCTGGTTGCCCGGGGTAGAACGCGGCAAGGCCATCGCGATCTTCCTCAGCGGCTCGGCCATTGCCTCGTTGATCTCCGGCCCGCTGTCCGGTCTGCTCCTGCAAATCAGCGGGTTCGGCATGCACGGATGGCAATGGATGTATTTCATTGAAGGCATGTTCTCGGTCGGGTTGTGCGTATTCGTCTGGTTCTGGCTTGACTCCAAACCCCACGACGCCAAATGGCTGAGCCGCGATGAGCAAGACGCGCTGGTCAAAGCCATCGATGACGAACAACTGGCCCGCGAAGCCGCGACGCCGATCAAACCGTCGCTGGGCACGCTGCTCAAGGATCGCCAGATCATCCTGTTCTGCCTGATCTACTTCTTCATCCAGCTGACCATTTACGCCGCGACCTTCTGGCTGCCGAGCATCATCAAGAAGATGGGCGACCTCAGCGACATTCAGGTCGGGCTGTTCAACTCGATCCCGTGGTTGCTGTCGATTGTCGGCATGTACGCCTTTGCGTCGCTCTCGACGAAATGGAAACACCAGCAAGCCTGGGTCGCCGCTGCCCTGCTGATCGCTGCGGCGGGGATGTTCATGTCCACCACCGGCGGGCCGGTCTTCGCTTTCGTGGCGATCTGCTTCGCGGCACTGGGATTCAAATCGGCTTCTTCGCTGTTCTGGCCAATCCCTCAGGCGTACCTGGATGCACGGATCGCCGCGGGTGTGATCGCGCTGATCAACTCGGTGGGCAACCTTGGCGGCTTCGTGGCGCCGACCACTTTCGGCCTGCTGGAACAACACACCGGCTCGATTCAGGGTGGCCTGTACGGGTTGGCCGCGACCTCGATCATCGCCGCGATCATCGTCTTCGCTGCACGCAACACACCGAAAACCGCACCGGCCGTTGCGCTGGGCAAACCAACGCCCAACCACGCCTGATCGCTGCTATTTAAGGACAAGAACATGAACCAACAAGACACCGCAAAAGCCCCGATCATCACCAGCATGCAAGTGGTTCCGGTGGCCTGTCACGATGGCATGCTGCTCAACCTGAGCGGCGCCCATGGCCCGTTTTTCACCCGCAACATCGTGATCCTCAAGGACAACGCCGGGCACACCGGCGTCGGCGAAGTGCCGGGCGGCGAGCGCATTCGCCAGACTCTGGAAGATGCGCGCAGCCTGGTGGTCGGCAGCCCGATCGGCACCTATCAGAGGATTCTCAACCAGGTGCGCCAGACCTTCGCCGACCGCGATGCCGGTGGTCGCGGCTTGCAGACGTTCGACCTGCGCATCACCATTCACGCGGTGACGGGCCTGGAAGCGGCGCTGCTCGATTTGCTCGGCCAGCATCTGGACGTGCCCGTCGCGGCATTGCTCGGCGAAGGTCAGCAACGCGATGAAGTGAAGATGCTCGGTTATCTGTTTTATGTCGGTGATCGCAACGCCACCGATCTGGCTTACCGCAGCGAACCGGACGCCGACAACGACTGGTTCCGCGTACGCCACGAGAAAGCCATGACCGCCGACGCCGTGGTGCGCCTGGCAGAAGCCGCCCACGCCCGCTACGGGTTCAAGGACTTCAAACTCAAGGGCGGTGTGCTCAGTGGCGACGAAGAAATCGAAGCGGTCACCGCGCTGGCCGAACGCTTTCCCGACGCGCGCATCACCCTTGATCCGAATGGCGCCTGGTCACTGAAAGAAGCGATCCGCTTGTGCCGCGATCAGCATCACGTCCTCGCTTACGCCGAAGACCCGTGCGGTGCGGAAAACGGTTATTCAGGCCGGGAAGTCATGGCCGAATTCCGCCGCGCCACGGGCCTGAAAACCGCGACCAACATGATCGCCACCGACTGGCGGGAAATGGGTCACGCGATCCAGTTGCAATCGGTGGACATCCCGCTGGCCGACCCGCACTTCTGGACGATGCAGGGTTCGGTTCGCGTGGCGCAGATGTGCCACGAATGGGGCCTGACCTGGGGCTCGCACTCCAACAACCACTTCGATATTTCCCTGGCGATGTTCACCCACGTCGCAGCCGCCGCACCGGGTGAAATCACCGCCATCGACACCCACTGGATCTGGCAGGACGGCCAGCGCCTGACCAAAGCGCCGCTGCAAATCGTCGACGGTTGCGTACAAGTGCCGAAGAAACCGGGGCTCGGGGTTGAACTGGACATGGACCAACTGGCCAAGGCCCATGAGCTGTACAAAGGCATGGGGCTGGGTGCGCGGGATGACAGCGTGGCCATGCAGTTTCTGATTCCGGGGTGGAAATTCGATAACAAGCGGCCGAGCCTGGTGCGCTAATCAGGCGCACCGCGACCCTGTAGGAGCCGGCTTGCCGGCGATTGCGGTGGGCCAATCGACACATTTATCGCCCGAACGGACGCCATCGCCGGCAAGCCGGCTCCTACAGGGATGTGCGGTGTTCATTCATTGGGCGGCATGCAAAAGCCACCCCTTGAACGCCGCCATCGCCGACGTTTCGGGCCGTGACTGCAAGCGGGTCAGCCAGTAGCTGCCGGTGGTGATGCCGATGGCGAACGGTTGCTCGATGACTCCCGCCGCCAGTTGCCGGGCGAACATCAACGGCGGCGCCAAGGCCACACCCGCACCTTGCAACGCCGCCTCCATCATCGCCAGCGAGGAATCGAAGACGATGCTGCGAGGCGGTGCGGCATGGGCAGGCAGGCCAGTGGCCTGAAACCATTCGGGCCACTCATCCGTGCGATAGGAACGCAACAGCGTTTGCTGCAACAGATCGTCCGGCGTGTGCAGTTGCCGGGCAATCTCGGGCACGCACAACACCGACAACGGCGCCTCAATCAACCTGACCGCTTCAATCCCGTGCCACGCACCCGCGCCAAAACGAATCGCGTAATCCAGCCCTTCCGCCGCCACGTCCACTCGATTGTTGTGGGTCGACAGGCGCAAATCTATGAACGGATGTTTCGCCTGAAAGTCCGCCAGTCGTGGCAACAGCCAACCGACCGCAAACGTCCCCACTGCGCCCACCGTCAACACCTCACGAAAATGCCCGCCTTCGAAACGCTCCAGGGTTTCGGCGATTCGATCGAAGGACTCGCGCAGCACCGGCAACAAGGTCTCCCCTTCACTGGTCAGCATCAACCCGCGTGGCAGGCGTTTGAACAGGGTGACGTTGAGTTGGGCTTCCAGGCTTTTGACCTGATGACTCACCGCGGCTTGCGTGACGCACAACTCCACCGCCGCCCGTGTAAAACTCAGATGACGCGCCGAGGCCTCGAAGGCGCGCAGTGCGTTGAGCGGTAATTGCGGGCGGATCATGCCAACTCCCAAATTTTTCTAATGGCTCAGCCGAGATATTGTCGTTTGTCGAAGCACGGCATACTGAATAGATTTGGCACGCCCGGCGACGGCCCGATTCATAAACCGCTCGGAGTGTAGCGGGTTTAATCATCAAATCTCATGGACAGCAGCTCAATCATGCACAACTCAACATTCGGCAAGGTCTTATCCTGCAGCGCTTTCGGACTGCTCCTCAGTGCAGGTTACTGCGTTGCCGGGAATCAGACTGACGCGCAGATCGAAGCCGCGGTGAATGCCGCGGTTGTCCCGGTCATGCAGCAACAGAACATTCCCGGCATGGCCGTCGCGATCACCGTGAATGGCAAGCAGCATTACTTTAACTACGGCGTGGCCTCGAAGGAAACCGGCACGCCTGTCACCGAAAGCACTCTGTTCGAGATCGGTTCGGTAAGCAAAACCTTCACCGCCACCCTCGCCGCCTACGCCCAGGCCAGCGGCAAACTGTCCCTGTCGGACAAGGCCAGCCATGTCCTGCCGGCATTGCGCGACAGCACGTTCGATCACGTCAGCGTGCTGCAACTGGGCACCTACACCGCCGGCGGCCTGCCGCTGCAATTCCCCGACAATGCCGATGCAGCGGACAAGATGCTCGGCTATTTCAAACAGTGGAAACCGGAATACGCCGCCGGCAGCCATCGGCTGTATTCGAACCCGAGCCTGGGATTGTTCGGGTATCTGGCGGCCAACAGCATGGGCCAGCCGTTTGATGAGCTGATGGAAAAGACTGTGCTGCCCAAACTCGGCTTGCAGCACACCTTCCTCAAGGTGCCGCAGGATCAGATGGCGCTTTACGCTCAGGGTTACAACAAGGAAGACAAACCGGTGCGGGTCGAGCCGGGCGCGCTGGACTCAGAAGCGTATGGTGTAAAAACCAGCGCCTCGGACCTGCTTCGCTACGTCGAGGCGAACATCAAACCATCCAGCCTTGAAGCGCCGATGCAGCAAGCCATCGCCACGACGCATGCCGGTTACTACACGGTCGGCGACATGACCCAAGGGCTGGGCTGGGAGTTTTACCACTACCCGATCACCCTCGATAAATTGCTCGCCGGCAACTCGTCGCAAATGGCGATGGAGACGCACAAAGTCCAGTGGCTGAACCCGCCGCAAGCTCAACCGGACAACGTGCTGATCAACAAGACCGGCTCCACCGGTGGCTTCGGTGCGTATGTGGCGTACGTGCCCTCGAAAGACATCGGCATTGTGATCCTGGCCAACAAAAACTACCCGAACCCGGAGCGAGTCAAAATCGCCCATGCGGTGTTGAGTGCATTGACTCAGTAACCTACGAACCAACCCCCTGCTCGCGATGGTCGTCAACGATAACGCTGCATACCTGACACCCTGGAGCTCTCAGATTTTTCGCGAGCAAGCTCGCTCCTACAGGGGGTAAGCGGCGCAAACAAAAATGGGCGACCTGTTGAGGTCGCCCATTTTTGTTAGCGCGTGGTCATCTACGCCTTCAATCGTCAGGCATTTCCGGTGGCTTGGCAGGCTTCGCCGGTTTGCCCGGTTTCGTCCCCTTTGTGCCGTTAGGCGGTGCGGCCTCTGTGACGGGCGGCGGGGTGGGCACCGTGGCTTCTTTCTCGGTGGACGGCAACTGGTCGACCGTACTGAAAATCGCCTTCAGATCAACCGCGTCCGATTGCTCGAGTTTCTTTTCGCCGTCCTTGCCGACCAGAATCACCTTGGTCTTGGCCCCTGCCCCCAACTTGAGTGAACGGATCAAGGCTGCCGTATCTTGTGGACCGAGGTCTTTGCCTTCGCGCTGGCCCATCAGGTTGAGCACGGTGTACAGGACCATGTTTCGGTCGGTGAATTCTTTGCGATTGGCCGGCTCATCCAGCGACTTTTTCAGGCTGACCCACGCCGGGTCGACCGTGCTCGGCGCGATGACAATCAGCGGCCGGGACCTGCCCTTGTCCATGTCCAGCGGTGAGTCGCCATCGGCGGCGAGCAAGGGGCCGGCGAAAGCCAGCAGGGTTGTCAGGGTCAATGACCTGATGAGCATGCGCATCTCCTTTTGATATCCACGCTCTAATGATTGCGCATCGCGGCGTTCGTTCCGGGGTCGCACCGCAATTGTGTTTCGCCTTGACCCAAGCTTAGGTCAGGGCGGTCATTGCGCAACAGGCTGAGCTAATCTCAAGACTCGATATACACCTGAACCGCCGTGAGGATCCCGCCATGAGCGCTCAGCTGAATCACACCATCGTCTGGTGCCGAAACAAACAGATATCCGCGTCGTTTCTGGTCGAGATTCTCGGCTTGCCCGCCCCCGAACCCTTCGGGCCGATGTTGATCGTGAAACTCGAAAACGGCGTGTCGCTGGACTACTACGACAATGACCCGCCGATTGCCTCTCAGCATTATGCGTTTCTGGTCAGCGACGACGATTTCGATGCGGCGTTCGCTCGCCTGCAAGCCAGGCAGCAAGCGTGGTGGGCTGATCCCTGCAAACAGCAGCCGCAACAGATCAACGATTATGGGGGTGGCAGGCGCGTGTATTTCGATGACCCGGACGGGCATCTGCTGGAGATTTTCACCCGGGAATGAATGCGGCCAGCGGCAGAAATCAGCAACACAAACAATGCTGCCGGGCATCTTAAGGATCTTCTTGCACCACAAAGGACGTTAGCCGCCTTATCAGCGGTGTCGCAAGTAACACGAATGGCACAATGGTCATCCAGGCAACCAGCCAGGCTTTTAATCCATACGACAGCAACTGGCTAGCCGAAAGGCTTGTAGGACTGGCTATGGCCGTAGCAATAGCGCAGGTGATTGCGGACTGGATCACCGCAGAAGTTCGCTGGCGAAATCGCCGATGGAGCTTGGGCATTTCCGGCACTCCCAGACGGCTGCGTCGCAAGTGGCGAGCAGCCGGCTTGCATGGACCTTACTTGGCTTGGAGCAATTCAACAGTCTGCGCAGTCGTCAACAGAGCGTTGGCGATGTAACGGAAGTTGATCAGCGCGGCCAGGTAACCGTCCCCTTCCGGGGTGGTCGGGCCGGCGGTAGCGTCACGCACCACGGCCACCTCGAAACCTTGCTCCAGCAATTCACGCAGGTGCGACTCGACGCAAAGGTTGGCCGCCATACCCGCCAGAATAATTTGCGATACACCGTGCTTGCGCAGTTGCAGCGCCAAGTCATTGGTTTCCGGCCCGTAGACCTTGTGTGGCGAAGCGATGATGGTTTTGCCATCGAGAATGTACGGCTTGAACTCGGGCATGAAGTCCGCACCGGAGTTCTCGAAACCGTCGAGGGTCAGCGGGCCTTTGCGATCGAACATGCAGATGGTGTGCATGACCTTTTCCAGCGGCCCGCCGAATTTCCACTCGTGGTCGCACGGATAGTAGTAGTGCGGGGAGACAGCGACCGTGATGCCCGCACCTTTGGCGGCTGCGAACAACTGACCGAGGTGATTGACCACATCGTGCTCGACGATACTCTTGCCAAACACATCCCAACTCACACCCTCAGGGCTGAGGAAGTCGATTTGGGGGTCGATGACGACCAGCGCAGTGCGGGAGAGGTCAATTTTCATACCTGGATTTGGCAGCGCAGGGCTGGCTGGATCTGCGTAATGTGCGTGGCGTGTTGTGTCGTTGCTCATGCCAATAGACTCCGATCGTGGGTAATAAAGTTGCTCTATGCCATGGCGCCCCTGCGGGCCGTTGCTTACCATCGGCGAGAACTTCATCCTATCCCCACCTTCTGATCCGACTTTGTCAGCACGTACAGAGTCTTTATCTGGTCGTCGCTATCATGGATATCCTGTCCGAATTCTTCGAACGCACGAACCTTCAGGGCAGGCTTTTCTTCTCTGGTCGGGTCGATGGCACTCTTGTCCTGGATAAGCCGCCAGGCATGGCGTTCATCCATGTCATCAGTCAGGGCGGTATCGACATGGTTCAGCCTGGCTTGCCAAAGATTTCCATTGCCGAGCCCAGCGTGCTGTTCTGTCCGAGCAGTTGTCGGTATCAACTGCGCTCCAATACGATTGAGGGAGCAGAACTGATTTGCGCCTCATTTCAATTTGGGCGAAACACACAACACCCCTTCCCTCTCGGGCTCAAAGAAACCCTGATCTTCCCATTCAGAGAGCTGGAGAATCTCGACCCGGTCATTGGCGCGTTACTCGCCGAGTTTCGGGATCAGGAGGCTGGAAGGACCAAAGCGCTGAATCTGCTGTTGGAATACATATTTGTCCTGATCGTGCGACGCGCCGTTGCAGACGGACTGATATCCAGTGGATTGCTCTATGCCCTGCAGGATGGGCGCCTCGGCGCGGTGTTCAACAGCATCCATTCAGTGCCGGATGAGCTTTGGACCGTCGAGAAACTGGCGAGCCTGGCGAACATGTCCAGGTCGAAATTTTCCGCCTACTTCACTCAGATAATGGGGAATTCGCCTATGGGGTACGTCACCGCATGGAGGATGAAGGTGGCTCAGGACATGCTTCGTGATGGTGTTCAGATCAAAGTGATCGCCGAGTCGGTCGGTTACAGCTCGCAGGCGTCTTTTTCGAAAAGCTTTCTGAACGTCATTGGTTGCCCTCCAGCCGAGTGGCTGAAACGCGATGCCAGTGCAGAAGCACCCTTGGTGACCGCACACGTGCAGCCTGCACAAGATTTTCTGGTTTCACAGGCGTAACAGAGCAAGGATCGCCGACCCCAAACGCAGTCCTTATGACTACGATACGTGTCATATTGACTCTTTTCGGCCGTTGTATATATGACAACACACAATTATATCTTGTTGATATATAACAAAAAATAAACTGGCACGATTCATGAAACAGTTTTGGAAATGCCTCCAAAGCAGGAAATCATCATGTCTCGTTCCATCCCCCTCAGCTTTACGCTTTGCCTATTGCTCTCACCTGTGTGTATGGCCGATCAGGTCGTCCGTGAGGTGCCTGATACCACCGCTGGCAAGGGCGCCGGTGCCGTGACCGGATTGATGGTCGGCGCTGTGGGTGGCCCGATTGGAGCGCTGATCGGTGCCGGCGTTGGATTCTTTGCCGGCAGCGCTGTTCAGGAAGCGGCCGGTCTCACGGAAACCGCTTATGAAGTGAAGGACGCTCAGGGCGAAATCAGCACTGTTCGCTCGCCCAATGCCCGCTTCGAACCAGGTCAGCAAGTGACGCGCAAAGGTCCGCGCCTGGTGCGTCAGGACAGTTGATCCTGCCATCACCACGAACTTTTTCTTGGGATCCGGCCATGGGTCGGACCCTCTTTTTTCTCAGCACCCATACCAGCCAACTTACTGATTTATAACGACTAAAAAATAGAATCGCCTAAACCGTGCGTGGGCCGGATTTGAATTTGCTGCAAAAACCTTTCAATCAATCCTGGGGTAACACAATGCAAGCCATCAACACCAAAGTCTTGAGCGCACTGGAAAACGTCATGGTGATTTCCACCACCGACCTGCAAGGCAACATCACTTACGTCAACGACCTGTTCTGCAAGCTGACCGGGTACACCAAGGAAGAATTGCTCGGTCAACCTCATAGCGTCGTGCGCCATCCTTCGGTGCCAAAAAGCACCTACAAGCAGATGTGGGACACCATCAAGAAAGGTGAAATCTGGACCGGTGTGATCCCCAACGTCGGGAAAGGCGGCGGCCTGTACGTGGTCGATACCACCGTGCAGCCACTGTTCGACGAGCAAGGCAGTATCGTCGAGTACATCAGCATCCGCCGGGTGATCAACGACCTGATGAGTGACTTCGAAGCGCTGGAGTTTTCCAAGGAGCAATTCGACGAACACTACGACAGGTAATCCGCCATGCCAGAGGTAATCGAACGCATCGTGATCGGTTACGGCTCTGAGTCCGGCAATGCTCGCGGGCTGACGCAGCGTTTGTTGCGTCTGCCCTGCGTGCAGCCGTATGAACTGGCCGTGCAGGATCTCAACACACTTGACCTCGAAAAACTGACCTCCCGTGACCTGTTGATCATCGTTTGCAGCTCCTTCGGCGATGGTGATCCGCCGGGCAACGCCGATCGCTTCATGGATCAACTGAACCTGACTGAACACCTGAGAGGTCAGCCCTATGCCATCTTCGGGCTCGGCGACACGGCCTACACGACCTTCTGCGGTTTCACTAAAAGCGTGGATGCCGCACTGCTGCAAAAACAGGCGACGCCGTGGATCAACCGCGTGGACGCCGACACCGATTTCGACGGATTCTTCGACGTCTGGTGCGCGACTCTCGCGGCGGTGCTCAAGGGCGATCGGCGTGCCGGCAGCACGCTGAACCTGCAAGTCACCGCCTATGGTGAAAACGCCGCATGGCCGGCGCGGGTGATCTCGCGCACCCGGCTAAACGCCACGGCGCCTTACGCCTGGCAGGTTCGCCTCGACATCGAAGGCAGCGGTATCAAGTACCGCGCAGGCGACAACCTGTATGTGCTCGCGCAAAACGACGGGCAATTGCTGGCGCAGATCGGCCACTGGTTCGGCCGTGAGGAAGCCCCCACGTTGCTGGCAACCAAGGAACTGCGCCAACTGGGTAAATCGCTGCTGCGCGACATTGCCCGGGTCAGTCAGCACGACACCCTGAAGACCCTGTTGAAAGTCAGCAATCGCAAGGAGCTGGAAGCCTATCTGTACGGCAAGGACGTGCTCGACGTGCTGGGCGACTTTTGTGAACCCGCGCACCTGAGCCTGGAAGACCTGGTCGAGTGGTTGCCCGATTGTTTGCCGCGGGCGTATTCCATTGCCTCCCACGACAACCCCGGCTACGTCGACCTGTGCATTCGCGAGATCGCCTATGACATGGCAGATCGCTCTCGCACCGGCACCGCGACCGGGCATCTCGCCGGGCAGCATCCCGACGTTCGGGTATTTGCCCGCAGCAACCCGCGCTTTCACCTGCCCCGCCAGGTCGAGTATCCGGTGGTGCTGATCGGCACCGGCACCGGCATTGCGCCGTTGATCGCGCTGCTGGAGCAGATCGAGCTGCAAAACAGCCCCGCGCAAACCTGCCTGATCTTTGGTGACCGTCGTCGTGCGTCGGAC
Organism: Pseudomonas sp. GM60; assembly: GCF_000282415.1. NCBI lineage: Bacteria > Pseudomonadati > Pseudomonadota > Gammaproteobacteria > Pseudomonadales > Pseudomonadaceae > Pseudomonas > Pseudomonas sp. GM60. Next base: position 7,056 of record NZ_AKJI01000116.1, on the reverse strand, counting down.
TTCCTCTACCAGTCGCGCCTGGAAAGCTGGCAGCAGAAAGGCGTACTGGACGAGGTGATCACGGCGTTCTCCCGTGACACTGACACGCGCTATTACGTACAGGACGCCATGCTCGAACACGGCGCCTATTTGTGGGCGTTGCTCGGCAAAGGCGCCCATCTGTACCTGTGTGGCAACAAAACCAACCTGGAACGAGCCATCGAACAGGCGCTACTGAGTATCGCCATGACCTTTGGCCAACTCGATGAGGACGAAGCACAGGCCTTCGTCGACGATTTGTCTGCCGGCAATCGCATGCACAAAGAACTGTATTGAAGTTTTCTCGTTTTCGAGGGTGGACGAGCCGCATCTCGTCTGCCCTTTTTTCTTACACCGCGCTTTATTCTTAGAGGCCTGTGGCACAGCGTAAACACCCTCTTGACAATAATCATCGCAATGAATATTCATCGATCTAACGATAGCTTTCAGCCGCGAAAGTCGCTTCATCTAAGGCAATGCAAAAAACAGCAACTTCATAGCCGGTTGTCAGACAAATATGGATAAGCATCTAACACACAAGCACTTTTATTTACTTTTCTGACCATTCGGACAACAAAGGTAGTAAAAATTATCTTCGTCGTCACGTTTAAGCATTTCAATTCGACACTACTTTCTTATAAAATTCCCCGCCTTAATGGCCCCTGGCCAGCAACCTCGGAAAAGCGGCTCTCTCTCCCTTGAAAAGAAAAGCCCGGCGACACCTTGTTGCGACTTTTCCTGACATCATCCGGTACAGCTCCGAACACTGAATTCCTTTCGTACAATCATGAACTGCCAGCCAGGCACTTTCTGCCTGGATGCTCCCTTTACTAACGTTTCCCTATCTGTCCGAGACAGAGGAGGATTATTTGCTTCGCAAGCTTGCACTGCCTTATGGTTTGAGGACGATCCTGACGACTGCGCTGGTATTCCAGTGTGCAACTTTAGTCCTCAGCTTATGGTTAGTGAGCAGCAACCAATCGAGTATTGGAACCCTATCAAGTGTCGCTGTCGATCAAGTCGACGCAGTGGCAGAAACTGTTCAACACTTGATGGAGGCACGCCTCTCGCTGTCGCGGGCCAACACCCGCATCGTACTGTTTAATAAAATTCCGCATGAAATGGTGCAACACGCCCGCGCGGAACTGACACTGGCGAATAAATCGTTTGACCGCTTCCTCACACACACAAAGGTTGATGAAGAAAACCACATCCGAGTCCAGGCTTTAAAAGACGTGTATTCACGTTATGTGGAGGTGCTCAATCAATTGGTCAAGTACACGGGCGCTGGCGACGTCCAATGGGCACTCGCTCAGCCGGTACAGGACATTCAAGAGCAACTCCTTCTGGAACAAAAAAACTTCATCAAATACGGAAACAGCATCAGCCAGACTTCTCTTCAGTCCATGGGCGACCGATTTAAAATATACATCGCCGCTGCCGCAATGATACTTCTAATGGTATTAGCAACAACATTCTTCCTGCTGTACATCATGAAAAAAGTAGAGAAGAGTCGACTTCTAAAAATTGCCGTCAATCGAACTGACAGTGCAATTATCGTCACCAATCCGGACAGCATAATTACCTATGTAAACGAGGGTTTTGTGCGCATGCTGGGTTATGAAATATCAGACCTGGTGGGTAAAAAACCGGACGAGGTATTTTATGGCCGCCATACGGATCAGGAAGCCGTTCTTTCTTTCAGAAAAAGTATCCAGAAAGGAGAAAGCCACACCACTGAATTACTGGTCTACAACAAATCAAAGAATCCATTGTGGGTACGCGTGGTCGCCAATCCGGTGCTCGACCCACAGGGTGTTCAGCAGGACGTCGTGGCTATTGTGACGGACATCACCGAGGCCAAGATGAATGACGAGTTGCAGTTCAAGGTCCTCAGTGCCATGGCCCGCGAAGAGCCACTTCCCGACATCATGAAGTTGATTTGTCTGGAGATCGGTCGTATCGCTCCTGAAATCGGCGTTTCAATAAGACAATTTGATGAGCAGGGCTGCCTTCCACTGGTGGCGGAATTCAACCTGCCGGCCGGGTTGATTCAGTCACTGGAAAGCCTTGCCGAAAGGTCCATCCTGAAAAAAATGGATGTGAAAGAAAGCATGATGCTGAATTTCACTGACCCTGCATCGGACCAAGGCGATTGCATCGATCACAAGCTCTCGCAATCGTTCGGTTTCACGGCCGGCTGGGTTAACACCATTCGCTCCAACAACGGACGTTGTTTAGGCACATTTACCCTTTACTACCGTGAAAATCACCTCCCTGCGGTCCAACATCACCGGCTGCTTGAAACCAGCCTGAAGCTGTGCGCTCTCGCCCTCGAGAGGGACAGTTTTATCAACGATATTGAACGACTGGCCTACTATGACAGCCTGACGATGTTGCCCAATCGGCGACTGTTGATGATGAAAGCAAACTCAATGATTGCCAATGCTCAGCGCTCGCAATCATCAATGGCCGTGTTGTTCATCGACATTAATAAGTTCAAGCAAATCAATGACTCACTTGGGCATGCCGCCGGGGATTTGCTTCTGTCTGAAATAGCCAGGAGGCTTCAGGGTTCTGTGAGGGGCAACGACTTTGTCAGCCGGCTTTCAGGAGATGAATTCGTCATTATTCTGTCCCCTTCCAGCGCTGAACAGGCGATTGCCTTTTCAGAAAGAATAATCAGCAAACTATCGGAGCCCATGATGTTGGCCGATGTAAAAATTGCGCCCTCCGCCAGCATTGGTATTGGTATTTATCCAGACCACGGTAACGACATTCACTCGTTGCTTTTGCATGCCGATCAGGCGATGTACAAAGCCAAGTCCGCAGGCCGCCAGGCAATTGAAGTGTTCGACCAGGTGATCAACGATTCAACCAATGACGAACTGACACTGAGCCTGGCCCTCGAGAATGCCCTGGAGTCCAATCAGCTGACGCTGCATTACCAGCCCCAGATAGCGCTCGACGACAACCAACTCTTTGGTGTCGAGGCACTTGCCCGCTGGTGTCATCCGGAGCTTGGAAACATCCCGCCAAATCGATTCATCCCCTTGGTGCGCGAGGCAGGATTGATGCCCAAGCTCAATCAATGGGTACTCACCGAAGCCTGCCGGCAGATGGCTCAATGGCGCGACTCGGGACTTGCCGTGCCTCGCATGTCGGTAAACATCTTCCCCGTCGCCTTTCGCGACAGAGCCATTATTGATCTCATCCAGTCTCTGCTGACAAAGCATGGGCTCTTACCCTCCTGCTTGACGCTGGAGGTCACGGAAGACTTCATACTGGACGCCACCGACAATGTCATATCGGTCATTACCGAGGTCCGTCAATTAGGCGTCAGCTTATCCATTGACGATTTTGGCACCGGTTACTCCAGCCTGAGCTACCTGCTGCGACTGCCCGTGGACACCATCAAGCTGGACAAGAGTTTTATCGACGATATTGAAAAAAGTGAAAGCGCCCGGACGCTGGCGCAGTCGATTGCCGGGATCTGCAAGAGCTTGCAATTGAACATTGTCGCCGAAGGTGTTGAAACCGATGCGCAACTTGAAATCCTTCGAGGCCAGGGATACCAGATAGCGCAAGGTTATTGTTTCTCGCGCCCTTTGGCCCCACAGGATTTGGCTCAATGGATCCGTGGGAGATTCCTTTCCAGCGATGATAGCGAACGCTACCGAATCTCGGCTCCCAAGAGCCTGCCGTGAGATTTCAAGGGATTTCGTACAGAACCTAGAACGCCAGTTTGTAGCCGATCAGCACCAGCATCGTCGCCAGGCAAGGGCGCAACACCTCATCCGAGATGCGTCCGGTCAGGTGGCTGCCCAGGTAAATCCCCGGCAGCGAACCGACCAGCAAGTAGCCCAGCACATGCCAATCCATGTTGCCCATGCTCGCATGGCCGAGACCGGCGACCAGGGTCAGCGGTACGGCGTGGGCGATTTCCGTGCCGACGAGGCGGCGGGTAGGCAACAGCGGATACAGGATAAACAGCGCCACGGTGCCCAGGGCGCCCGCGCCGATGGAGGTCAGGGCGACCATGGTGCCGAGGATCAGGCCGGTGATCACGGTCAGCCCATTCAAGCGTTTGCCGCTTGGGTTGTAGGTGCCGCCAGCGCGTTTGTGGGCGAAGTCGAGCAGGCGTTTCTTGAAGAAAATCGCCAGTGCCGTGGCAAACAGGACGAAGCCCAGCGCCTGTTTGATGATGGCGTTCATCGCGTCGGGGGACGTTTGCAAACTGCTCAGGAACCACAACGTCAGCGCCACGGCCGGCACGCTGCCGAGCGTCAGCCAACCGGTAATGGCCCAGTCGATGTTCTTGTTCTTGCGATGTACCAGCACACCACTGGATTTGGTAATCGCGGCGTACAGCAGGTCCGTACCCACCGCAGTCGCCGGATTGATGCCGAACCAAAGCAGGATCGGCGTCATCAGCGAGCCGCCGCCCACGCCGGTCATGCCGACAATGAACCCCACCACCAAACCTGCCACAACCAAACCGAAGTTAACGAAATCCATTAACACGCCCACAAAAACGCATGAAAAAACTGGCCCGCAGCATAGCGATTTTTCTTATAACTACTTATATCGATGCGGTCTATCGTTATTCCTTCATGCGCACTCCCTGTAGGAGCCGGCTTGCCGGCTTTAGCGGTGTGTCAGTCAAATCAATGTCGCAGATATGCCGCTATCGCCAGCAAGCTGGCTCCTACAGGGTCGGGGTTTACTGGACGGGGAGGAAATTGAGGAACAACAGGCTCTGTGCGTAGTTCAGGCCAATCCGCCGGTAGCGCTCGTCCAACATCTGGGTCAACAGATCCAGGCGCGCGACGATCTTGCCGAACTCCACGGCAAAACTCAGGTTGCTGCCCTCCTCCGAGATCTCGTTGGAAAACAGCAAGGGCTCGCCGTTTTTGTTTTGCCGCTGGCTGAGGATCCAGGTGGCTTTCTCGATGTTGCGCGCAGCGTTGCTGACGAAGACCGGGTTGATCGCATCGGTCATGTAAAACTCCAGCCGATTGCCGTGAGCGGTGACCAGCATGCTGCCGATGGCGTAGATGAAAGCGCCGACCCGGTCGCCGAGGAACTCCGGACTCATGGCGTACCTCAGCGCCGCCAGATCCTTCTTGCCCCCCAGCGTCGGCAGCGGTTGTTGCTGTTCGATGGCCAGGCGCACCTGTTTGCCGGCGGTGCGGGCGTCGAGGAAGCCGGACTTCTTCAGCTCCTGCGGGTTGCGCAGGTAGAGCTTGCCCATCAGCAAGTAGAGGCTGTCGAGGTTGTCGCGCATGGCCAGGGTGGCCATGCGGTCGACGCTGGTCTGGAGGAATTCCTGGGGCCTGCCCTCACGAAACTGGCTGACGATGTCCCGGCCCTGCTGCTGACTGCAACCGGTCGTGAAGAGCATCGACAGCACGGCGAGCAGCAGGCAATGGCGGCGGATGTGCACAGCGGTGAGGGGTAAAACTCGGGCCATGGGTGCTTGAACTTGGGTATGGGCCGGCGGAGGGGATCGCCGCAGGCTGGCCAAGGGTAGAGCCGCGGATTGCGAAAAAGTGCAGAACCTGCAGTCCGCCCTCTCCCAACAAAGTGAAGGGGATCACTCATTAGTCATACTTTTTAATTGCAACGCCGCACGATTCAGCTATAAATCCTTCCCCGTCGAATTAATAATCGACATTTAGTATGACTACTTTTAAAAACAATAAAAAGGAAGGTAACCCATGCTTCACTCCAGATACCCGCACTACGCCCTTGGGCTGTCCCTGATGATCGCCACCCTCACCACCCAGGCCAATGGTCTGTCCAGCGAACATAAAGCCTTCGGCAAAACCAATGACGGCACAGCCGTCGAACAATACGTGTTGCGTAACAGCCACGGCATGCAGGCCACCGTGATCACCTACGGAGCGACGCTGCAGTCGCTTGCCGTGCCGGACAAAAACGGCAAGCTCGAAGACGTGGTGCTCGGCTTCGACAACGTACAGGGCTATCAGAGCGGCAAGGCCTACTTCGGCGCGACCATCGGGCGCTTCGGTAATCGCCTGGCCAACGGTGCGTTCGAAATCGATGGCAAGCGCTTTCAGGTGCCGCAAAATGACGGCTCGAATTCACTGCACGGCGGCCCGCAGGGTTTTGACAAACATGTCTGGAAAGCCAAACCGGCGAAGGGCAAGGATTCAGTGGGCGTGACGCTGACATACCTGTCGGCGGACGGCGAAATGGGTTTTCCTGGCAACCTGACAACCGAGGTCACCTACAGCCTCAACGAAAACAACGAGCTGCGCATTGAATACAAGGCCTCCACCGACAAACCGACGGTGCTGAACCTGACCAATCACAGCTACTTCAACCTGGCCGGCGCGGGTAACGGCGACGTGTTGCAACAGGTCGCAACCTTGCACGCCAGTCACTACACGCCGGTCAACGGTAAGTTGATTCCTACCGGCGAGCTGGCTCCGGTGGCCGGTACGCCGATGGACTTCACCCAACCCACCGCCATTGGCAAACACATCAAGGCGGATCATCCGCAGCTGAAATTCGCTGAGCCGAAACAGGGTGGCTACGATTTCAACTGGGTGCTGGATGCCAAGGGGGACCTCGGCAAACTGGCTGCCGATGTCAGCGACCCGCAGTCCGGGCGTCGTTTGCAGCTCTATACCACTGAGCCTGGCGTGCAGTTCTATACCAGCAACTTCCTTGATGGCTCGGTCAAGGGCAAGGCCGGCAAGACTTACGCACACTGGAGCGCGTTCACTCTGGAAACCCAGCATTACCCGGACGCGCCCAATCAGCCGAACTTCCCGTCTACGCGACTGGATCCGGGCAAGACGTATACCCAGAGTACTGTGTTGAAGTTTTCTGCTCGGTAAGACGTTGGGGGGTATCGGCGCTTGGGTGAATATCCATTATTCCGGTGATGGCTGATCGTGGTTTCGCCCTTACGGCGAGTCACTTGGAAAAGCCCCAAGTAACCAAGGGCTCTTGCCCCTTTCGTTCGGTGGCTCGCTAAGGCTCGCCATGCCCTCGCTCCGGTCCTGC
>NZ_AKJI01000115.1:0-7644 GCF_000282415.1 Pseudomonas sp. GM60 | reverse complement strand
GAACCTGCGCTCGGCCTCTCGAGGGGGCGTGTACCTCAAGATCAAAAGCGGAAGGCGAGCTAACGCTCGGCCTGATGAGTGGTGAAAATCAAAAGCAAATTGTAAGCGCGCGCCGGATTTGGCACCGCCTTGCGCGATAATTGGCACCGACCAGATCAAGATGTGTCGAGTGCTTTAGCGTTCTATTTGGCACCTGTGAGCGTGAAGTCGTATTCGGTCCGCATTACCCAACGCATTTAAGCTGGGCTAACCGGCCAAGTTATCGTGAAGGGATAACCTGGTTGTTGCTCCATTCGGTTCAAATCCACGCTGTAACGCATCCACGCGAGCAAGGCTTCTTTCTCTTGCTCTGTCGCCATCTCTAAATTAGCTGCGTACTGTAGCGGCGCTATGCGCATTTGAGCCACGCCAAGCCGACCATCCCGCTCAGCCAGAACCTGCACCACCTTTGCTTGTTTCTGGGCTACGACGTCCAGTTGCCAGCCACCGTCTCGCCACACATAGTAGTCACCTGGCGGAGGCAATAGGCCATGTCAAATCACTCTTACAGGCTGGCGAAACACCTGCGGATTGCCGGTGGCGTCGATAATTTCGACATGTAGGACAAGCCAGCCGTTGTGAGGCTGCTCGGCGGAGATGGAAATCTTTCTGGCGCGACCGTCATTGATCAGGGGCTGGAGCGCTTGTTCGGCGTATTGCTTGGCAAGAATGCCAACCCTTGGGCGGTCTTTTTCGCGGCGAAGTTCGTGCAGGCGGGAACCCAACGTGGGGTCTGCCAACCAGGTTCCGAGGGGAGTAACGAGGCGGATGTAAACGGCATTTGCCAGCGTATTAACACGCTGGCCCGTCAAGTCGCCTGTGGTTGGGTTTATGCCTGCGTCCATGGGGATGCATGGTGCAGAGGTACGCGCAGTGAGGGTATTTCAGGACGGTTTAAGATTTACAGTCAGTCGCTAGCAGAACCATCATCCTTCTGATTGATAAGGACAGTGGTATAGAAATCCCGCTTGTGGAAACTGTGAGCAATATCTGAAAGATCACCTACATTAATGACCCTGGAATCATGACCGGAAGTCCCATCGTAGACGTAAATCCGATACTCCTTCTGATGACTGAAACACTCCCTTTTCTGCAGTATGGCTTGATCCTCTTCGAACGAACCATTGAAGGTGTCAGGGTCAAAATATTCAACCATTCCACGACCCACGATGTTTCCTGCCTGCACCTCAGCCTTTAGCGCGATGTCTAAACGCGCAATGAATTCTGAAGCAGCAACAACTACGCAGTAGTCCCCCAAATCCCCCTTTTCGACGTCTAACATCATGTGGGATTTTAGCTCGTCGAACGTTTCAAAGGTTAACTCATCATCTGTACAAAGGGTCGACATGCAGTAGACGTGGTAGTCATTGTGACGCGTTAGTCCCAGCACAACCGGACCTGCCAAACTCTTTATTACATGCTCCTCTCCAGTCACGTTATTCTTGATGGTCATCCTCGATATCTGATCAGGTTGGTACCAGCCTGTTACCCCCTCATGCTTGTCCCCGATATTGCAGGCGTCTTGCTCCTCGTATGCCTTGAAAAACCTCAAACGATTCATGTACAAATCACCGCGCAAAAATGCGTCGCGATATGCCTCTTCTTTGAAAAAGCGAATGAAGACGATAATTTTTTTCGCCATGTATTGCCTGCGTGAGATGCGGTAGAGAGGAGATCATGGACCGCTAAGAGGAATAGCAGAAACTCACTGCAATGGCGATGGCTTTGCGCTGCCACCATGGTCGTGTTGGTTATAGAGATTTCTGTCCGCCTGCATGGGCCGCTTGTGATCAGCAATCTCTCCATCTGCCTTGATATCTTTAGTGACTTTCATGTTCTCCGACATCTCAACCAGCGGCGTTTCAAATCGAAATTTGTTCTTTGCCTTGAACACCAGGTCATCAGTCTCCGAGCCTTTCTTGTCCCTGTAAGACCTTCGGGAGTATCAGATGAGTTCCGATCTACGCATCGCACTGCGCTTTCAAGCCCATTCCACGGTTGCTGGCGTAATTTTCCCGGCCTGTGTCGCTGAGGTGATCAGCGCGTCGACGGCCTTGTCGTGCTCGGTTTTCTTCTGGGTGGCCAGCGCCTGTTCTGCATTGGTGGCGCGGGTTTCCAGCGCGTTGTAGTCCGCCCGAGGGACGAACTGTTCCAGGTTGGCTTTTTCGGTGTTCGTCGCTTGGGCCGTAGCTTTGAGCTGAGTGGTGGCCGCGAGGGCTTGTTCTTCGGTGGCTGTGTCCGGCAAGCCGAGCGCGGCCAAAAGCGCAGGTGAAAGTTTCACAGGCGTGTTCTCCGTGGTTTCTTGATTGAGGGCTGTAAGCAGGAAGTTCGGTTTGTTGGTCAGGCCTGCGCTGACCGGGCGCGCAATACGCGTGGTATCGGGGTCGAAGTCGAAGACGGGGGATAGAAAACGGTATTCACGGTTGATGACCTGGGCGGACGCTCGGGGCGTCCAGTCAACGAGGCCCCACAGCGCGCCGCCACGAATCTCCAGTTGCTTGATCCAGCCAGCGGCCGGGGCGTCTTCGCCCTTGGTGGCGCGGTGCTGGGTGGCATGCTCCCAATCAATGGGCAGATCGATAGAGCGGCCAGTGAAGCTGGATTGCCCCAGCATTCCTGCTTGCTCATCGAGCAGCCACTGCCGACCATCGCGATCGGTGATGTTGGGACCAGGGGGAATTAGTTCGACCCACTCCGGGGCCTTGCCGTCAGAGACGGTGGCGGAAAGGTCGGTGTTGAGTGCGAGTTGAGTTTTCATGCCGCCATTGTTGGCGGCATGTCAAAGCGGAGATATTTCAGGAGGGTTTAAGGTTTTTGTGAGGGTGAGAGTTCAGGCTTCACTTTAAGCTCAAGATAAACTCTACCGCTTCTGCTGCTGCCAGAGCAGGACTCTCCTCCCTAATGATTTTTGATGGCGCGTCCATAAAACTAACTGGCTCCGCTTCCCGGATCTGGGGATCGTTGAGAAAAATCTGAAGAGACTTTTTTCCCGAGAGAGAACTATTGAGCGTGTCGCTGACTCCCTGACTAAAACCACTGTGTCGTAGTGCAATAACAAAAGCATAATCTGCAAACTTTATGAGAGGGTCATCAGACGTCGCCCCGTCAAATCTCAATCCATGAGACGTTTCCGTCTGTATGTTTCTTCTTTTTAGCTCATGAATCAATGAGGACTCGATAAGCTTGACCTCTTTGCTGTCTATCAGCTTAATAATTACACCGCGCTCTTGCTTTGCGGTTTTGTAATTGAAGTTATAAGGAGCTAGGTCATCGCTTGAATAGCATGATTCGATAAAGCTGACCCCCAGTGGGGTGATTTTTCTTTCAGTGATTAGCCCTCTGGCCATTAGCGTTTGCAGCGCCAGCTGAGAGATGCTATCGGACTGGAGATGAGTGAGGAAATTTCTGGAGTCGATTAGCTTGCCACTTTCAGAAATGCATGAATATCTTGTCATTGTGTAGGTTTCACGCAGGATATCCAGGTGTTCAAAAGCTAACTCTTTCAGAGAGTGTATGAAGTGGCGTCTATGAGTAACGGGAACTAAACCTAGTGCTATTGAGCGGGTGAGCATTGCATAGGGAGTGGTTTTTTCTTCTTCAATGTCTGAGACGCAAGCGTCAAGCAAAGCATGAAAGTCGGCCGCATTAAGTTCCGCATCGATCAAATCCTGATCAAAAACCCCCTCTCTAGATAGCAAGGTTCGATGAAATTCAACGATCCGCTTCTCGTTGCGTCCCTGCACATAATCACGAGCAACCTCTAGGCCGATTTTCGACGCTTCGTATATAGCACCGCCAACGGGTGTAAAGCTGAAACCCGCTTTGATCGCGACGTCAGCAATTTTAAGAACAGATTTGGCTCCGTCTTTTTTAGACAGAGCAGTCGTGCGGGTTAGAAAATTTGCCACGTGACACTCCCTTTCTCTGGCAGCTTGAGTTTTCGCATTCTAAGGGAATCTAACGCAGCTCTAACGCCCCTTAACAGCAAAATGCGAGCGTAGATACCGATCACGTCATTCAAGAGGTGTCTGCCGGGCTCCACGCGATTAGCCCTTGATCGGCTCCATAAGATAGTCATGGATGGTGAGCACCACTTCGGTTTCATCATCGGATGACAACCCAAGATATGGCCGTGCGGGTATATCTCCCCAGGGAATGGGTCGACCTTTCGAGCTGCCCGAAGCCCCTTTCTTCTGCCCGAACTGGTGTACTGCTCCGTAGGGGCGGTCCGTACCAAAGGCCAGCTCAGTGCTGGTGACTTGTTTGCGCAGGGTGTCCTGGAGCGTACCTTTCTCCCGGAGGATGGCGGTGCCTTTCTTTCTCGCCAAAGTGACGGCCGAGAGCGGCGCCCAAGGCGAACCGTCCGGCGCCACCTTGCGCTGGAAACGCTCGTCGGTGGATTGGTGAAGGTATTCACCGATGTCATTAAAGGGTGTAGTGAGGTCGCCAAGTCGACGGGCCAGCTCTTCCAGAGCACTGCCGATCTGGCTGGTGTCGAGGGTGACATCGAGCATTGCACCTGCCATCAGGTTCTCCTACTCAGGTCGGCGATAAAGCAGAACACCCTGGCGCAAGGGCTCAAGGTACTGCTCGCTATCTTCAACAAATCCCGTTGCGCCGCTCCAGCCTCCATCGCCCTGGTCGAACACGGCCACGGCAGAGCTGGCTTTGCCCTTCACCTGGCCGTGCATCAAGTAGCGGCGCCGCAATGTGGCTTTGCCCAAGTCCGGCTGCCATTCCAAGCGAGCCCAGATCTCGTCGGGCACCTTGATGGCTTCTATCAGCAGGGGCAGTTCGCGGACTTTGATCTGCTGAGCCAGCGTTATCGCGCCGGTTTTGGCATCTGTGAACATCTCCCGGCCGACTATCAAGGCATCACCGGTCACATCACGGAACACTGCCGGAGCGGCATCAGTGGCACCGAACTCGCCAAGGAACTGAGTCACCGCTTGCGGCGCAGTGACTTTGGCAGGAAGCAAGCGCTTCGCCGGGATTGACCGAGGTAGCGGCAATGAGCCGGCCGGCCGGCCGACGGCTAGGCAGTCCTGTTGCTAGAGCTGGAGTTGTTGACGGCGCAGGTAGAAAGTCACGGGCGCGCATCTGGGGCACGGAATTCGCCAGGCGTGATTGACCTGGTGCGTATTCGAAGCCAGGATCGATCCCCTTGGGAACGCGAACAGTGCGCGAGCCGTTGGGGCTGTTCTTGCCGATAACCCGATCTTCCCACTCAATAGCAGGCGCGGGGCCAATCGTCAGGCCCTGGCGTTTGACATCTCTGGCCGAGAGCATGAATTTTTTGCACTTGCACCCCCAGCCGCACGATGGCGAGTGAGTGGCCCACCAGGCATCGTCCAGTGGCAAGGTCGTGCCGCTCCAGGCCAGGTGTTGTGGGCGTGGGTGAGCGCTGTCGCCATGGCGGTAAAGGCCATAGGGGCGGCGCTTGCGTAATTCCGAGTCGGCCATCTGCGCTTCACGGCCAGCGTTATAAGACTGACGCAGGTTGGTTTCCCAAATGACGCTGGTGCGCCAGCCACGTTCGCCCTGGTACTGCCAGCCATGTTTGCCAACGACCTGGTCAAAGTCTTTACGGAATTGTTCCAAGGTAGTGCCGTTAGCGATGGATTTCTCGACCGCACCGCGCAGGTCGACCAGAAGATCCCGTTTGACCGCTCCAGCCACGACAAAGGCGTAGTCATGTTCGGAGGTATAAATGTCCGTCCAGGAGCGAGTAGGCAGATTGACCTTGCCATGGAAGTAGTCGATCTGTTCTTTGAACGGAATTGACCCGTGGGAGACGGCCATTTGCTATACCTCAAACTCTGAAATTATGATCACTGTTCATCAAGCCAGGAAATGGAGCGCCTTATGAATATCGTCGCCTTAAGACACGTCGTTGAAAACAACCCAGAGCTGATCGAAGAAAACGTACCAGCAAGGGGTAACCCTGCTGCGGCGATAGGTGTCGCCAGGTTTCTCGTCGGCAACAATGGCAACGTAGAAGCGCTGTCGGAAAACCAACGCTATCACTACGAAAATTACATTCGCCCGCTAGTCGAAAATGTTCCATGCAGTGGAGTTTTCGGTCCCGAAGATGAGGACGGGAATGGTGGCTGCATTGGCAACGGTAGAATTGATGATGAGGATCTAGACGGCTGCTACATCCTGGATGAAATGCTTTGCCAGGAATGCCAGGCACTACAGACCAGGATGCAAGACGCTTAAAGCCCTCTCAATATGTCATCCCGCCCAGCCAGGCTGGCTGCCGTCAGCCCATCGGCAATAGCATCCGCTAACTGGCTGGTGGTCATCGCCGGATAGGTCTCAATCAACCGATCCCGAAACTCTTCCAGGCTATTGACTGCGTCGAGCAGTTCCTTGATCTGCTCGACCATGTCATCCACATACACCCCCGCCGTCCGCTCCATTGTCCGCACCTGGTTATCCACGATGTCCGGCATAACCACTGGTTTAGTGGGCGTCTGCTCGCTGTTGGTCGCTTGTGCCAGCGACGGAGTAGCAACAGGCGCCGGTATCCCCAGCAGCTCGGCACCCACGGCCGGAGCCGGGATGTTGAGTTTGTCGCGGATCACCGACTGTTCGACCTTCAACCCCAATGGCACCAGCTTCTCCAGAGCGTCGACCAGGAGCTTGGTGTCTTCGGGCTGTGGTACGTCGATAATCAGCCGTGGATATGGACGACCAGGTGCAAAGTTAAGATCGCACCAGGGCCGCACAAAGTAGCGGTTCAGTGTGTTGGATTCCGCTTTGGCATCCGCTTGCAACAGATCGAGTCGCACCTCGTTGTGAACCAAGGCCTGCGCCATGCTGGAGCCATCGTCGGTGGACATTGTCTGCCCCACAACTGCTTTGCTGACTTGCTTGTCCCACCACTCGGCCAGACCTTTGAAGAAGTCACCGGCACCGGTCACGTTCGCGGCCTGGGTAAAGTCAATGCGCATGCTGTCCGGTATCACCGCCGCCGCGTCACTGCCCAAGTTGGCCACTGCTGACATGAGAGTTGCGATATCGTCCTTGCTGGCACCTGGTCCATAGCGCCCAACGCGCATTGGCATACCGAAGATGTCGGCAAAGCCCATCCAGTCCTTCCAAGTCCAGGCCTTGCACATGTAACCCACGGCGGCTAGACGTGCCAACCCGCCCCGGATCGGCAAGCCCGAACGGATGCGCGGCAGGTGGACGATGAATTTGTACGGTGCCAACGCAACGCCGTTCACTGGGTTTGCCTCAGTCACCTGTTGATTGACTGGGTGGACGCCATCGCTGGCAAGCCAGCTCCTACAGGGGGAATGTGGATGTGTTCGGAATGAGTTGACCGCAGAAGAGAAGCAGAACGCGTACTACGTTTTTTCCCTTTGGGCGTTATAGGCTTGAACGTGTGACCAGGGTGCTCGGCCTTTCGAGAGGGCTACTATGGCAACAGCACCGCGAGGCGGCCTGGCTCCTCAGTCGTGCGCGGACTCCAGCATTGTTGTGGCCCACAAATTTCGGACACTTACGCATTCCCCTGTAGGAGCCGGCTTGCTGGCGATGGACGTCAACGATAACGCGGGCTGTCTGAATGAACGCGTTGTCCAAACGCTTTTC
>NZ_AKJI01000114.1:0-4502 GCF_000282415.1 Pseudomonas sp. GM60 | reverse complement strand
CAAGAGCGCTTGGTTACTTGGCGCTTCTCCAAGTGACTCGCCGTAAGGGCGAAACCAATATCAGCCATCACAAAAAAAACGGATATACACCCAAACAAAGAAACCCCGAAAAGACTAAATCCTCCCGGGGTTTCCTATTCAAAGCCGCACAAACCAGCCAATCAATAACGCTGATACTTGGACCCAAACTCAGGACGGTTTTCAGCGACATACAACGTACTCGCTTGAGTGTCTTTACGATCAACACCAACCGTATTCACATTCAACGTAGCCGGCTGACTGACCTTCGCCGCCGCCACCACTGGCAACGTAGCATGCGGGGCAGCGATGGCCGATGTAGCACCAAGAACCGAAAGGACGAAACCAAGACCAATAATGCTTTTCATGATGTAGCTCCAGAACTGTGGGAAGAAGATGGGCCCACAGTAGCCCTGGAGCATCACGATGAAAAAACACCCTCACGCATAGTCTTTATCGAGAACGTTGATCCACGCCGTCAGCGTGGTGTGCGGTCTGCCAGCCAGCGCTGCTTGAGCTGTTCCAGGCGTCCGTCGTGGCGCATCGTGTCCAGCGCCTGTTGCCAGCGCGCAATCTGACGCGGGTCGGTCAACGGCGAAAAAGCGATATACGTGGCTTCCTTCATCAGCGGTATCTGATAGTGCAACTGCTCGGGTGGCACTCCTTCTTCACGGGCCATGGTAGCGACGGAAAGGGTGTCGGCCACCACGAACTCCGCGCGACCCAGGCGGGCCAGGCGCATCATTTGTTCGGGGGTTTCCACGCCGTACAGATTGTTCACATCCTGCTTCTGCAAGTAGCTGTAGACCAGCCATTTTCGCGGAACGGCAATGCGGCCCTGATGACCGGCCTCCAGCAGACTGCGCACCGGTTGCCGGGTGCTTTCAGTGGAATACAGAGCGGTTTCCACCTCCATCAGCGGACCGACCCACTGATACTGGCCATCACGCTCGGCAGTGCGCAACACGGTGAACACCCCCGTGGCGGGCTCGGTGCTGGCCACGTGCAAGGCGCGCAGTAGCGGGACTTGCTGAAAGTGCACCTGGTCGCCAGCCATGTCGGCCAGTGCCTGCACCACATCCACGCCAAACCCCACCAGTTGATTACCCTGCTGGAAATGCAGGGGCGGGTGGTTGTCAGTCAGCATGTTCAGGTCTGCCGCGACCGCAGTGAACGTCAAAAGAGACAGCAGGCAAACGGCGATACGCTTCATGAATCGTCCTTGATCGAATGTGGCGCAAAGCTTAGTACGAGCGTGCAGTCACTGTCCCGCGCAATTGAGCGGGCTTTTGCGTCAGACCTGAGGATTTATGGGTATCACTCCCACAGGGGATCTTTGTTGCGATGTAGATCGCGATCAATACCGCTGATATTTCGAACCGAACTCTGCGCGGTTTTCCGCCACGATCACGCCGCCGCGTACGGCGTTGTCCGGGCTGATCAGGGCGACACGTTCACGCAGTTCCTGCAGGCGATCGGCACCGCCTTCAGCGACACGTTCACGCAGCTCTTGCAGGCGATCGGCGCCACCCTCAGCGACACGTTCGCGCAGCTCTTGCAAACGATCGGCGCCACCTTCAGCCACGCGGTTCTGTTGCAGCCGATCCGAGCCACCTTCTACCAGCAGTTGCTGGATCTGGCCGGGGGACAGCGCGCTCACGGTGCTGGCCGAGGCCAGATTCGACAGGCCGAGACCACCGACCAGTGCCAGACCGAGTGCCAGGGAAGAAACTTTCGAGAAATTGATCATGGTGATTCTCCGTGCGTTTAGTTTGAGTGGGTCGGTAGCTGCTGCTATCCGGTGATCACAGTTAAACGCCCGGGTGTATCGGTGATGTGTGCTCGAACCCGGCGAAATCGCTGTCTGCGTATCTGTCGCGGGTTTTTATACAGACGGATACAAAACCCTTCGGATGTGAAGGGCGGTCGTGTTCAGCGCCAGGCACGCTTCATGATTCTGCGCCGAGCATTTCCACCGGGTAGGAGAACACATAGCCTTCGCTGCGCACGGTCTTGATGTAGGTCGACTCGCGCGAGTCATCCATCAAGCGTTGGCGCAAACGGCTCACCAGCAAATCGATTGAGCGATCGAACAGGTCGGCATCGCGTCCCTGGGTCAGGTTGAGCAACTGGTCGCGGCTGAGTACCCGTTGCGGGTGATCGAGGAATACGCGCAACAAGCGGTACTCGGCACCACTGAGGGCCACCATCGTGTTGTCTTCGTCGAGTAAATGGCGGGCAGTCGTGTCGAGGCGCCAGCGGCCGAAACCCAATAGTCGGCCACTTTCGGTGATCAGCAGGTTGGGTGGCAGCATTCGCGTACGGCGCAATACGGCGTTGATCCGCGCCAGCAACTCGCGGGCGGCGAAGGGTTTGGTCAGGTAGTCGTCGGCGCCCATTTCCAGGCCGAGGATGCGATCGGTTTCGTCGTTGCGTGCGGTGAGCATCAGGATCGGCGTCGCTTTATGTTTACCCGAGCGCAACTCGCGGCACAGCACGAGGCCGTCATCGCCGGGCATCATGATGTCCAGCACGATCAGGTCCACCTGATTGGCTTCCAGAAAACTGCGCATCTGCCGGCCGTCAGCAACCACCGTGGTGCGCAGGCCGTTCTTCTTCAGGTAATTGCCGACCAGCTCGCGAATCTCCCGGTCGTCGTCGACGATCAGGATGTGGTTTACATGTTCCATTGCTCAACCCTCTTGTTATTCGCACGTTGCGCATTCTAGGCAGCCACGGTGCACCTGCCCACAGGCTTTGTATCACAGTGTATCCGCTGCCCTGTTTGACACCTTACGCCTTAATTCCGCGGGTTCTAAGACACATGGCAGATACCTCGGGTCGATTAAATGGGCTCCATCGAGACAACACGGTTTGCCTCGCAACCATTGCCCATTGCAACCCTGAGGAATTCATCATGAACTGGAACAAACTGATTGCCGCCAGCTTCTTTGCCGTCCTGAACGTTGCCGCATTTTCGGCCCATGCCGATGTTCAAGTACCGGCACAAACCACTGCGTACGGCACGCACCTGGATATCAAGAAAGTCGTATCCATCGTCGACAACGGCGGCGGCACCTGCGGCATTGTCGATGCCCGCCTGACCTACCTCGACTCCAATGGCGCGCAGAAAGTCGCCGGGTACAGCAAGTTTGCAGACTGCGCGAATCAGGGCGGCTGATCTTTCCACTACGCTCATCGCAGTCGATGTCGAGCAACGCACTGTTTGCTCAGCGCCCCGCGATGGCTGATTCATGTCGTCCAAACACCCGATCAATGACTTGCAGGGATATCACCATGAAGATCAATGTGTTGAGCAGTACCTCGGCCTCGCGTCGTCGCCGTTTCCTTGGCCCCTCGGTCCTCGCGTTCGCGCTGATGCAGCTCGGTGCTCTCGGGTCTGCCAATGCGCAAGCCGCGACTGCCGAGCCCGTGGTGGCGAGTGCTGCGACCCTCAAGGCGGACACGTTCGGCCCGCTCAAGCATGTCAATGCCGGGTTGCTGAGTGTGGCGTACGCCGAAGTCGGCCCCGCCGATGGGCCGGTGGTGATTCTTCTGCACGGCTGGCCGTACGACATTCACAGCTACAGCGAAGTGGCGCCGTTGTTGGCGGCCAAGGGTTACCGGGTGTTGATCCCATACGCACGGGGCTACGGTGACACGCATTTCCTGTCCGACAAGACTGTTCGCAACGGCCAGCCTGCGGCGTTGGCCAGTGATGTCATCGACTTCATGGATGCACTGAAGATCAAGAAAGCGGTGCTGGGTGGCTACGACTGGGGCGCGCGCTCGGCGGACATCGTTGCCGCACTTTGGCCGGAGCGGGTCGAGGCGCTGGTCGCCGTCAGCGGTTATCTGATCGGCAATCAGGCTGCGGGCAAGAACCCGTTGCCGCCCAAGGCCGAGTTGCAATGGTGGTACCAGTTCTATTTTGCAACCGAGCGCGGGCAGGCCGGCTACGAAAAGAATCGTCACGACTTCGCCAAGTTGATCTGGGAGCTGGCATCGCCAAAATGGCGCTTCGACGACGCAACGTTCGACCGCAGCGCGGCGGCCCTGGACAACCCGGATCACGTCGCTATCACGATTTTCAACTATCGCTGGCGGTTGGGCATGGTGCAGGGCGAACCCCAGTATGAAGCGCTGGAACAGCAACTGGCCAAGGCCCCGGTGATTACGGTGCCGACCATCACCATGGAAGGCGATGCCAACGGCGCGCCGCATCCGGCCGCCGAGGATTACGCCAAGCGTTTTACTGGCAAATACGAATACCGCCTCATCAGCGGCGGCATCGGCCACAACTTGCCGCAGGAAGATCCGCAAGCCTTTGCCAAGGCTGTGATCGACGCGGATAACCTGTAAAACGGAACCGGCTTGATGCGCTGCGCAAGGCTTTAGGGCCCCATCGCCAGCAAGCCGGCTCCTACAGGAATCGTGGGTGTCCGTGACCTTTCACACGACACCAAACTGTAGGAGCCGGCTTG
>NZ_AKJI01000113.1:0-24902 GCF_000282415.1 Pseudomonas sp. GM60 | reverse complement strand
CGAAAGGGGCAAGAGCCCTTGGTTACTTGGGGCTCTTCCAAGTGACTCGCTGTAAAAGCGAAACCATTAGCCGCCGTTACCGCAGAAACGGATATGTACCCAAACAAAAGCACACCAGCCCCCTAAAAAACGGGTCTTTTTATTGCCCGATATTTCTCTTTTCACAGCCGCCGCGTAAGCACTAACCGATATAACGGTTATAACTGTCTGCCGGAAATATTTTAAAAACAGACCTTTACAGCGCGAATATGACACTACACTTCAACTCAAGCGGCTTGAACCGCTTACGGCGAGCCTGAGTCGATCCACCCGCTGCCAACGCTAAGTTCAGGACTCGCCGACCACTTCTTGTTCGAGGGTTTTATGGGTATCGCTGCCAGCGAACTGTGCCGTTATGTGATCCGTCCGACACTGATCTACCTGGGACGCCATAGCGCGACCGCCGAATCCCTGCTGCTGGGCATCGCCGCCAGTCAGTCAGCCCTTGGTTCCGCCCTGCATGACCGCCGTGGACACGGCTTGTACCGAATCGCCGAACCCCGCCACCAGGCACTCTGGGACCATTACCTGGCACTTGATCCGGAGCGCGCGAGCCTGGTGCGCGGACTGGCCAGCCAGCACGCGTTCCTCAGCGGCCCACACCTCGAATTGACCGTTAACCTGCGATACGCCACAGCCATCGCCTGGCTGCTCGTCGAAGAACAGAACACCCCCCTCCCCGAAGCAGACGACTTGTTGGGAATGGCCCGAATCTGGCGCCAGACCTTCCAGCCCCAAGGACGCCTGAGAGATTTCACCTACGCCTGGCAAACCTGTGTATCACCGTTGAATCAAGTCGCCTGCTGAACCCCTCGCTCAACAAGATCGCCCAACAGGTCGCGATTTTGGTCGGATTGTCCTACAAAACCGCTCTAAATCAAGCAATACAGCCTATAGCGCTGGGACGAAAATGTTGGTAATTTTCGCCCCGGTGATCACCAGGAGTTCTAATAATGAAAAAAGTAATGCTCAAAACCACCCTTAGCCTCGCCGTTGCCTTGGCATCCACCCAAATCTTCGCAAGTGGTTTTGCCCTCAACGAACAAAGCATCAGTGGGATGGGCACAGGTTTTGCCGGGCGATCCTCATCTGCCGACGACGCAAGTACAGTATTTGGTAACCCTGCCGGTATGGCTCGCCTCAAGCGCGAACAAGTGACCGGTGGTGTTGCATTTATCGACGCGCACGCTGACATCAGCGATGCCAGCTCCCGCCCGAATGGTGGTACCAATAAAGGTGACATGGTCCCTTTCATGGGCGTTCCCATGGGCTACTACGTAAAGCCAATCGATGACCAGTGGGCAGTCGGTTTCGGCGTCTACGCTCCATTCGGCCTGGTGACCGACTACGAGAACGGCTTCGCCGGCAAGTACTTCGGCAGCAAGAGCGAAGTCACAATCGTCACCCTGCAGCCAACTGTCAGCTACGCCTTCAACGACAAGGTGTCGATCGGTTTCGGTCCGACCATCAACCGCATCGACGGCAAGCTGGAATCGAACCTGTCGCTGGACCCACGCGCCGCTGATGGTGAAGTCAGGATCAAGGGTGATGACACTGCACTGGGTTACAACTTCGGTGTCCTGGTTCAAGCCACCGACAGCACCCGCGTCGGCCTGACCTACCACTCGAAAGTGAAGTACAAGCTCGAGGGTGACACCAAGGTCAACTACGGCGTGCTCGCGGCGCTGGGTCAGAACCCGATCCAGAAATTCGACGCTTCGCTGGACATCACCACGCCTGAGTCCGTGGACTTCTCGGTCACTCATCAGCTGGACGACCAGTGGACCCTCTACGCAGGCAGCACCTGGACTCGCTGGAGCCGCCTGAAAGAAATCACCGTCGAGAACGAAGGCGTTCCTGCCGCTCTGGCTGCGCGCGGCCTTGGCACGATCACTGAAGAGCAGAACTGGCACGACACCTGGGCTCACGCCATCGGTGCCTCCTATCAGTTGAACAAGCAATGGGTGCTGCGTACCGGTCTGTCCGTCGACCAGGCGCCGACCAACAACGAAAACCGTTCCCCGCGCATTCCGACTGGCGATCGCAAGATCTTCAGCCTGGGCGCTGGCTGGAGCCCGACCGACGACCTGACCATCGACGTAGCGTATTCGTACCTGCGCGAAGAGTCGGTCAAGGTCAACAACAGCAACGGTGCTCCTCGCAACCAGACCTATAACGCCAAGTATGAAAACTGGGCGAACGGTTTCGGCATTGGTGCGACCTACCGCTTCTGATGTGATTCACGGCGAGCCTGAACCCCTCGCCGCCTGAATCAAAAAAGCCCCGCGCTCTTTACAGAGGCGGGGCTTTTTAATGGGCATCGATCAGGGTTGTGAAGCCAGGGCTTTTTCCACGGCGGCGATGAATTCGGGATCGTCAGGCGTGGTGAGGCTGGAGAAGTTGGCGATCACCTTGCCTTTGCGATCGACCACATACTTGTAGAAATTCCACTTCGGCGCATCGCTTTGGGCGGCGAGCACCTGGAACAGATGAATCGCATCATCACCGCGAACCTTCTGCGTCTCGGTCATGGTGAAGGTCACGCCGTAATTCACGTAGCAAACCTTGGCGGTTTCCGCACCATCCTTGGATTCCTGCTTGAAGTCATTGGAAGGCACACCGATCACCTCCAGCCCCTGCCCCTTGTAACGCTGATTCAGCGCCTCCAGGCTTTTGAACTGAGGGGCGAAACCGCAAAAGCTCGCGGTGTTGACCACCACCAGCGGTTTGCCGGCGAAGCGCTGGCACAGGTCGATCGTTTCCTTGGCCCGCAGCTTGGGCAACGAGCCTTGCAAAAGCTCAGGGCACTCGTCTGCCGCTTGAGCCAATCCGGTAAACGCCATGAGTAACGCGGGAACGGCAAGCCAGCGCATCAGCATGTCCATGCATCCTTGAAAAGTCGTCTGCAATGAACTTACTCGCCCTCACATCGTGCTAGCAAGCGCCCATGCCCAATTGCATCAACGCCAGCCCGCCCTGATGCCAGCCCCACCACGCCAGGGCCAGCAGCAACAGGCCGCCCGCTGCCACGGCGATTCGTGGCCAGAGGCTGTTCATGTCGCGCTCATCCGGGTTTGCAGGCGCGCCACCGGCCGCTCACGCACTGGCCAATTCAAGGCAGCCGCCAACAGGCTCAAGAGAATCGCTACTTGCCAGATCAAGTCATAACTCCCGGTTCGGTCATACACCACCCCGCCCAACCAGCCACCCAGGAACGATCCGAGCTGGTGGAACAGGAAAACGATCCCACCGAGCATGGACAGATTTCTTACGCCGAACAAGGTCGCCACAGTGCCGTTGGTCAACGGCACCGTCGACAGCCACAGGAAGCCCATGGCCATGCCAAACAGATACGCCGTGGTCGTCGTCACCGGCGCCCACAGAAACAGGACAATCACCACGGCCCGCAGCACATACAGGCCGGTGAGCAAACGCGGCTTGGACATCCGCCCGCCGAGCCAGCCCGCCGTGTAAGTACCGAAGATGTTGAACAACCCGATCAGCGCCAGCACCGTCGTGCCGACCGTGGCGGGCAAATGCTGATCCACCAGATACGCCGGCAAGTGCACACCGATGAACACCACCTGGAAACCGCAGACAAAAAAGCCGAACGACAGCAGCCAGAATCCCGAATGGGAACAGGCTTCGCGCAAGGCTTCGGAGAGGGTCTGCTCGTGACCGAGAACCGGCAACGGCTTGTCCTTGAGCATGCTCACCAGCGGCACGATCAGCGCGACCAGCAGGCCCAGCGCCAGCAATGCCGCCGACCAGCCGAGCCAACCGATCAAACCCAGCGTGCCAGGCACCATCGCGAACTGGCCAAAAGAGCCGGCAGCGCTGGCGATACCCATGCCCATGCTACGTTTCTCTGGGGGTACTACGCGGCCAACCACGCCCAGGATCACCGAAAATGAGGTGCCCGACAGCCCGATACCGATCAATAGTCCCGCGCTCAGCGACAGGGTTACCGCCGAATCGGACAAGCCCATGAACAGCAGGCCCATCGCGTAGAGCACGCCGCCGATCAGCACCACTTTCGCCGCGCCGAAGCGGTCGGCCAACGCGCCGGTAAAGGGTTGCGCCAGGCCCCAGATCAGGTTCTGCAAGGCGATGGCAAAGGCAAACGTCTCACGCCCCCAACCGAACTCGGCACTCATCGGCGCCAGAAACAGCCCGAAGCCGTGTCGCACGCCCAGAGACAACGCAAGGATCAGCGCACTCCCCACTAAAACCCAACCGCAAGTACGCCACATCGATGTCATTCTTATTCTCCGGTAGCGGGTATATACCCGCTTAAGATCGGAAAAACTGGCGTCAGGCCAGTTCGTCCAGCAGCTTCAGCAAAATTTCGCGTTTTTCGGCACCCAGACGATCAACCAGTCGCTGTTGCGCCGCCTCCCAGGCCGGCAAGGCCGCTTTCAGGCGTTCAGCGCCGGCCTCGGTCAACCTGACGATGCGATTACGCATGTCTTCGCCCTCGACCAGCATGACCAGGCCGTCGCCTTCCAATACCCGCAGATTGCGCCCGAGGGTGCTGCGGTCCAGGCCCATGGCTTCCGCCAGGGTGGAAATACTCGGTTCATTCAGACGCTGCAGATTGCACAGCAAAGAATACTGGGCAACGTTGATTCCGAAGCCGTCGAGAGCGCCGTCGTAGTGCCTGCTGACGCCACGGGCGGCGCGACGCAGGTTGATGCATAAACATTGGGAGTCGAGCATGGTGCGTGTATATACCCGCGGTTGAATGAATGCAAATTTTTGATACAAAACCCTGTAGGAGCGAGGCTTGCCCGCGAAGAACGAAAACGCGGTTTTTCTGCTAGACCGCGGGGCATTCTTCGCGGGCAGTCAGATTGCCGCACCGCTCACTCCTACAGGAACAGTGCAAGGCCAATCAGTAAAACCACCTCCAGCAATTCCAGCAACGCCCCCGCCGTATCGCCCGTAGTCCCACCCAATCGCCGCAGCATCACCTGCCGCAACCAGACAAACACCACCGCCGCCAACACCAACGCCACGACACCGCCGAGCCCTGCAATCAGCACACAAGCCAATGCACTGACCGCCAGCACCTGCTTGCCGGTCAGACGCGGCAGATGATCGGCCAGCGCCTGCCCCAAGCCACCGGCCCGCACATACGGCGTGGTCAGGAACAACCCCAGCAACGCAGCACGACCAATCAACGGAACGATGATCAGGAAAACGCTGTGCTGCTGCTCAATCAATGCCAGCAACGCCGCGAATTTGAGCAGCAACACCAATACCAGCGTGACCACCGCTATCGGACCGCTGCGCGGGTCCTTCATGATCGTCAGCGTTCGCTCGCGATCGCCAAAACCACCGAGCCACGCATCAGCGCTATCAGCCAGACCATCGAGGTGCAACGCACCGCTGAGCAACACCCAAGCCGTCAACAGCAACGCCGCGTGCAGCAACAACGGCGTGCCCGACAACACCCAGTTCAACGCCCACAAGATCCCGCCGAACAACAGCCCCACCAGCGGATAAAACAGCAGCGAGCGCCCCAATTCCTGCGGCGCCGGCATGCCCGGCAGACGAATCGGCAGGCTGCTCAGAAATTGCAGGGCGATCCAGAACGGCAACATGATCAGATCGCTTCCTTGAGAATGACGCCGGGTTCGACGCTCAACGAAAACAGCGAACCATGGCCCACTTCAACGTTGAGCAACTGCTCGCGCGGCAATCCCCGCGCCTGCGCCAGCAACAAACGCATGACACCGCCATGGCTGATCAGCAACACACGCTCGCCCGCGCAGGCAGCCTGCAAACGCCCGACCGCGGCCAGTACTCGCGTCGAAAAATCCGCGACGCGCTCACCCTGCGGTGGTGTAAACGAATAGGGATCGGCCCAGAACAAACCCAATGCCTCGGCATCCGTTTCCATCAGTGCCGCTGCGCTCTGCCCTTCCCAGGCACCGAAATGCAGTTCCTGCAGATCTTTATCCAGCTGCACTGGCAAACCCAGTTGCGCACCAAGTTCTTCGGCGAACCGCGCACAGCGTTGCAATGGCGAACTGACCAGACGATCCCATGGCCCCTGCGCGACCACCGCTGCGCGCATCTGCGCCCAGCCTGTGGCGGTCAGTGCATCGTCGAGGCTGCCGCGCAAACCGCCGCCCAGTTCAGTTTCGCCGTGACGCAACAGGTCCAGGCGCAAGGTCATGCCGGACGGTCCGCCACGGCGGCTTCGGCGAAGGTCGCCATTTGCCCGTGGAGGTCACACGCCAGGCGCAGCAACGGCACGGCCAACGCCGCGCCGCTGCCCTCGCCCAAGCGCAGACCGAGGTCCAGCAAGGGTTCGGCGTTCAGGGTTTCCAGCACATGGCGATGACCCGGCTCGGCACCGCGATGCCCGAACAACAGCCACTCGCGGCAATGCGGATTCAAGCGCACCGCCACCAATGCGGCGACGCTGCAAATGAACCCGTCCACCAGCACCGCGACGCCTTCCTGGGCACAGGCCAGATACGCGCCGACCAGCGCGGCGATTTCAAAACCGCCGAGGTTGAACAGAGTTTGCAGTGCATCGCCACGCTGAGCGCTGTGCAAGGCCAAAGCCCGTTCGATGACCTGAGCCTTATGACTGACACCCGCCGCGTTCAGACCGGTGCCCGGCCCGGCCAGATGCACCACCGGACAATCCAGCAAGGCACAGGCCAACGCACTGGCCGCCGTGGTGTTGCCGATGCCCATCTCGCCGCCGATGAACAACTGCGCGCCCGCCGCAATGGCGCGCCGCACGCTGTCGCGACCGGCCTGCAAGGCGAGTTCACCCTGGGCTTGAGTCATGGCCGGGCCGTCGACAAAATTCGCGGTGCCGGCACCGATGTTCAAGTGGCGCACGCCCGGCAGATTCAGCGACGGCGTGACCGTGCCGAGGTCGACCACTTCGAGCGACGCGCCGAGTTGGCGCGCCAACACACTGATCGCCGCGCCACCGTTGACGAAGTTGTGCAGCATCTGCCCGGTGACTTCCTGGGGAAACGCCGACACACCTTCGACTACCACGCCATGGTCGCCGGCAAAAATCGCGATCCACAGCTGATCCAGCTTCGGCTTGACCTGCCCCTGCAATCCCGCCAACTGCACCGCCACCGACTCCAGCCGCCCGAGGGAACCGGCCGGTTTGGTCAGTTGCTGTTGCCGGGCTTCAGCCTGCTCGACGGCTTGGGCATCGATCGGCTTGCACGGGTTCAGCCACCAGGATTGAGTCATAACGCAGTTCCTTTCAGAGTCAGGGGCAGGCCGGCGACGGTCAGGACGACTCGCTGACAGCGCTCGGCCAAAGCTTGATGCAGCCAACCGGCTTCATCGACGTAGCGGCGAGTCAATTCGCCCAGCGGCACGACACCCATTCCGGTCTCGTTGCTGACAAAAATGATTTCACCCGGCAGTTCGGCCAGGCAGTCCAGCAGCGCTTCACGTTCGGCCGTCAGGCGCTCGGCGTCGTCGAGCATCAGCAGATTGGTCATCCACAGGGTCAGGCAATCCACCAGCAGGCAACGCTCGGCACGGGCGGTTTCGCGCAGGACGCGGGCCAGCTCCACGGGCTCTTCGATCAGCGCCCATTCGGCTGGACGACGGGCGCGGTGGTGGGCGACCCGCTCGCTCATTTCTCCGTCCAGCGGTTGGCTGGTGGCGATGTAGGTCACCGGGAGCTGGCTGTCTGCTGCCAGTTTTTCGGCCAGGCGACTTTTGCCGGAACGGGCGCCGCCGAGGATCAGTTGCAGCATGGTTCATAACCTTTTAATTGGCGGTGTAGCGACTGACGCCTTCGCGAGCAGGCTCGCTCCCACAGGGGAATTGCATTGATCACAAAATGGAGCAACACCTGAGATCCAATGTGGGAGCGAGACCGGCTTGCCGGCGATGAGGCCGGAACAGCCACCTCAAATCCCGCAAAGCTCACGCAACAGTCGGGTATCCAGATGCTTCTCCACCAAATCCGCCAACCGCTCGATATCTCGCTCACGCAACCCGTGATAATCCACTTCCTGCACATCCTGCAAACCCGCCCAGCGCAACAGCGCACTGCACGCCGCCGGCGATTCAAACAGGCCATGCAGGTAGGTGCCGAAAATCTGCCCGTCGCCACTTTGCGCGCCATCGCAACGACCATCGTCCAGCTGCACGGCGGCATTTTCCAATGCCGGGCCGGTGGTAACGCCGGCATGAATTTCGTAGCCGCTGACCGGCGCATCTTCCAGCGCCAGACGCCCGCGCACATTGCGCAACTGCTTCTCTTCTTCAAGCTGCGTTTCGAACGCCAGCAACCCCAAACCGGCGCTGGAGCCCGGCGCACCTTCAAGGCCCGACGGATCGTGCACCTGCTCGCCAAGCATTTGCAGGCCGCCGCAAATACCCAGGACTTTTCCGCCGTAGCGCAAATGTCGGCTGATGGCGGTTTCCCAGCCGTTAGCGCGCAGATATGCAAGGTCGCTGCGCACGCTTTTCGAGCCAGGAAGAATGATCAGGTCGGCGGGCGGAATCGCCTGGCCGGGGCCGATGAATTGCAGGTCGACTTGCGGGTGCAGGCGCAGCGGATCGAAGTCGGTGTGGTTGCTGATGCGCGGCAACACCGGCACCACCACTTTGAGCACTTGATCGGCCTTGTCGGTCTGGCGCTGATCGATGCCGTCCTCGGCTTCCAGGTGCAGGTCCATCACGTACGGCAGAACGCCAATCACCGGTTTGCCGGTACGCGCTTCCAGCCAGTCGAGGCCCGGTTGCAGCAAGGCAATGTCGCCGCGAAAACGGTTGATGATGAAGCCTTTGACCCGTGCCTGCTCGCTTGGCGACAGCAGTTCCAGGGTGCCTACCAGATGCGCGAACACCCCGCCGCGATTGATGTCGGCGATCAATACAACAGGGCAATCCACTGCCTCGGCGAACCCCATGTTGGCGATGTCGCCGGCGCGCAGATTGATCTCGGCCGGCGAGCCTGCGCCTTCGACCATGACCACTGGATACGCCGCGCTCAGTCGCGCATGGGAGGCTAGCACCGCTTGCATGGCGATGGCTTTGTAGTCGTGATAGGCGACCGCGTTCATGGTCGTGACGGCGCGCCCATGGATGATCACCTGGGCGCCAGTGTCGCTGTTGGGTTTGAGCAATACCGGGTTCATGTCGGTGTGCGGTTCGAGGTTGGCAGCCTGAGCCTGCACGGCTTGCGCGCGGCCGATCTCGCCGCCGTCAGCAGTCACGGCGCTGTTGAGCGCCATGTTCTGCGGCTTGAACGGCACCACGCGCACGCCCTGCCGCGTGACCCAGCGACACAACGCCGTCACCAGCGTGCTTTTACCGGCGTCCGACGTAGTGCCTTGCACCATCAGCGTAGTCATCGGCTTTCCTTGGCGTAATCTGTAAACGCTTGCGCGAGACGGGTCCAGTCGGCTTCTTCGCCGGGCAGGCCGAAACGCAGGCTGCTGTTGTGGGTGAACAACCGCAGCAGAATGCCGCGCCGGGCCATGAACTCATGCAGCTCTTCGGCGCACTCGGTCACCAGCCATTGAAACAACGCGCAACCGCCCTGAGGTTTGAAGCCGTGTTCTTCAAGCAACAGCGCCAGCCGTTTGCTGGCTTCTTCGGTACGCAGACGTTGTCTGGCGTGGCCTTCGGCATCCTTCAGGCAGGCTTGCCCCAACACGCGGGTCGGCCCGCTGACGGCCCAGGGTCCGACTTGTTCGGCGAGCAACTTGAGCAACTTGCGCTCCGCCAGTACGAAGCCCAAGCGCACACCGGCCAGACCAAAAAATTTGCCGAAGGAACGCAGCACGATCAAGCCCACCATATGGGCACATGGCGCCAGACTCAGCTGCGGCGTGTTGTCCATGAAGGCTTCGTCGACCACCAGCCAGCCGCCGCGCTGCGCCAGCCTGGAATGCCAGTCGAGCAGACGGCTCGGGGTCAGGCTCAAGCCCGTTGGATTGTTCGGATTGACCACCACCAGCACATCGAGACTGTCGAGGAAGAAGTCGACTTCCTGCTCCAGCACTTCACGCACGATGTAACCGTTACGACGCCAGGCTTCGGCGTGCTCGGCGTAACACGGCGACAGCACGCCAACCTTGCCGTCCCGCCGCAAACGCGGCAGCAACTGGATCGCCATTTGCGAACCGGCCACCGGCAACACCTGCGCGGTGCCGTAATAATCACAGGCGGCCTGCTCCAGACCGTCATCGATTTCCGGTAACCGCGCCCAGGCGCGCAACGGAATGTCCGGGACAGGAAACGACCAGGGCGCGAGGCCGCTGGACAGGTCAAGCCAATCGGCTTCGGCGATACCGTATTCGAGCGCGGCCTTGCGCAACCGTCCACCGTGTTCAAGCATAGAATTCAGCTCCCACGCAGAGAATCAGCAGCCATAACCATACCCCGCGCTGGACCAATTGCCAGCCACGGTCAATGGAGTCGGCATCCGCCGGCACGCCTTCGCCCAGTTGCGGACGCTGATGCAATTCGCCGTGATAAATCGCCGCCCCGCCCAACTCGACACCCAGCGCACCGGCTCCCGCAGCCATCACCGGCCCGGCGTTCGGGCTGTCCCAGGTCGGGCCTTGTGTGCGCCAGCATTTCAGTGCAAGTCGGGTTTTGCCCAGCAGCGCGTAGGTCAATGCCACCAGCCGCGCCGGAATGTAGTTGAGCACGTCGTCGATTTTCGCCGCCGCCCAGCCAAACCGTTCGAAGCGTTCGTTGCGATAGCCCCACATCGCATCCAGCGTATTGCTCAATCGGTAGAGCACCACGCCGGGCGCACCGGCCACGGCAAACCAGAACAGCGCAGCAAACACCGCGTCGCTGCCGTTCTCCAACACCGATTCGGTAGCGGCGCGGGCCACTTCGGTTTGATCCAGTTCGCTGGTCTGGCGACTGACCAGATAGCCAACGCGTGTGCGCGCCTCCTCCAGATCATCACTGCGCAGGGCCTTGGCGACCGGCTCGACGTGTTCACCGAGACTGCGCAGGCCGAGGGCGCAATAGAGCGCGAGAATCTCGACGATCCAGCCAACGTAAGGCGCCCAGGAAAATGCCGTGGCCAGCAAGGTCAGCGGCAACACCGCAATCACCCATGCCGTGACGCCGTGGCTGCGCCAGCCGCGCCCGCCACCATTGAAACGTTGCTCGATGCGGTCGGCAAAACGGCCGAACGCCACCAGCGGATGCCAGCGTTTGGGTTCACCCAGCAGCGCATCCAGCGCAACCGCGGCGACACTCAACAACGCCACACTCATTGACTCACTCCCCAATAATTTTCGTACAGCATTTCACTGAGCGGGCGCGCTTGCGCCCAGCCTTCGAGTACCAGCATCGGCGCCGGATAGAATTCCTTGACCGGGCCCAGGCAAAGAACAGCCAAAGGCTTGGCCCCTGCGGGCAAACCCAGCAGGTCGGCCAGGGCTTGCGGCTCGAACAAAGAGACCCAGCCCATGCCGAGTCCTTCGGCACGGGACGCCAGCCACAGGTTCTGGATCGCGCAGGACAACGACGCCATGTCCATTTCCGGCAAGGTGCGACGGCCAAAGATGTGCCGCTCGCGATCGTCCATCAGCGCAGCAACCAGCACCTCGGCGCAGTCGTTGATACCTTCGACTTTCAGCTTCATGAATTCGTCGGTGCGCTCGCCAAGGGCTTCGGCGGTGCGCATGCGTTCCTCTTCCACCAGCAACTGGATCTTGCTGCGCAGGGCCCGGTCACTGATGCGGATGAACCGCCAGGGCTGCATCAGGCCGACGCTTGGCGCCTGGTGCGCCGCGTCGAGCAGGCGCCGGAGCAACTCGGGCTCGACGGTGCCGCCGCTGAAGTGGCGCATGTCGCGGCGTTCGGCGATTGCACGATAAACCGCTGCACGCTCGGCTTCCGAAAAGGCGTTGTCGGTCATGGCCTCATCGCTGGCAAGCCAGCTCCTACAGGGGTTAGGTGATCAACTGTAGGAGCTGGCTTGCC
This sequence comes from Pseudomonas sp. GM60, assembly GCF_000282415.1. Taxonomy (NCBI): domain Bacteria; kingdom Pseudomonadati; phylum Pseudomonadota; class Gammaproteobacteria; order Pseudomonadales; family Pseudomonadaceae; genus Pseudomonas; species Pseudomonas sp. GM60. Next base: position 12,899 of record NZ_AKJI01000113.1, on the reverse strand, counting down.
AGCGATGGCGGCCTCCCGGTCAGGCGCAAACAACGCGGCAATCGCGGTCGGATTCGACGGAAAATAAAAATGCACATAAGAAGCGGTCATCCGCCCCTCACGATAAACCGCCTCCGCCCCACGCCCGCCATTCGGGCTCAGGCCACGAGCAATCGGCTCAAGCTCGGTACTGGTCAACGAATGGTGATAGGTATGCCCACGCAGCGAACCTTCCGGCAAGTCAACCGCCTGCAACGCCAGCGCCGCCAATCGTTTCTGCATCACCGCATCACCGCTCAGCAAACCAACCAGCTCCGCCCGCGTGCCTTCGACATCGGTCAGCGAATCGAGCAAATACAACATGCCGCCACACTCGGCCAGCAACGGCTTACCCGCCGCGTGATGAGCGCGGATGGCGTTGAGCATTTGAGTATTCTGAGACAGCGCCACATGGTGCAATTCCGGGTAGCCGCCCGGCAGATAGAGGCTGTCAGCCTCCGGCAATTGGGTGTCGCGGATCGGCGAGAAGAATGACAATTCGGCGCCCATGGCCCGGAGCAAATCCAGGCTCGCACCGTAGGTGAAAGCGAACGCCTCATCACGGGCCACGGCGATTCGGATACCGGCCAGCAACGGCTCGGCGGCGATCACTTCTGGAGCGGCGAATTCCACAGGCGGCGGCAGCGTAACGTCGCAGCTGTTGGCCAGCGATTCGGCCGCCGCGTCGAGGCGCACGTCGAGGTCATTCAGCTCGCTGGCCTGAACCAGACCGAGATGCCGACTCGGCAGCTCGATCCCGGTTTCCCGGGACAACGCGCCGTACCAACGCAAGCCTTCAGTCAGGCTACCTTCGAGCAATTGCGCATGGCGCAAGGTGCCCACGCGGTTGGCCAGCACGCCGGCGAACGGCAAGTCCGGCTGATACTTCGCCAGCCCCAGCGCCAGCGCACCAAAGGTCTGCGCCATCGCCGTGCCGTCGATCACCCCGAGCACCGGCACACCAAAGTGCCGCGCCAGATCGGCGCTGGACGGCGTGCCGTCAAACAGGCCCATGACACCTTCGATCAGGATCAGATCCGCTTCACCGGCGGCTTCCCACAACAGTCGACGACTTTCCTGCTCGCCGACCATCCACATGTCCAGTTGATACACCGGCGCACCGCTGGCGCGCTCGAGAATCATCGGGTCGAGAAAGTCCGGGCCGCATTTGAACACGCGTACCTTGCGTCCCTGATTGCGATGCAAACGGGCCAGCGCGGCGGTGACGGTGGTCTTGCCCTGACCGGAGGCCGGCGCGGCAATCAAGACCGCCGGGCAATGACGTGGTTGATTCACAGCTCGACGCCTTTTTGCGCTTTGATCCCGGCCTGGAAGGCGTGCTTGATGACGCCCATTTCAGTGACGGTGTCGGCCAGTTCGATCATTTCCGGCTTGGCGCCGCGACCCGTGACGACCACGTGTTGCATCGGCGGACGCGCCTGCAAGTCGCTGAGCACCTGATCGAGGTCGAGGTAGCCGTGCTTGAGGGCGATGTTCAGTTCATCGAGCACCACCAGGCCGATCGACGGATCGCGCAACAATTCGCGGGACACTTCCCACGCGGCTTCGGCGGCGGCGATGTCACGCTGGCGGTCCTGGGTTTCCCAGGTAAAGCCTTCGCCCATCACATGAAAACGCACCTGCTCCGGGAAGCGTCGGAAGAACAACTCTTCGCCCGTGCTGCTGCGCCCCTTGATGAACTGCACCACGCCGCACTGCATGCCGTGGCCCATCGAGCGGGCGAGCATGCCGAAGGCCGAGCTGCTTTTGCCCTTGCCGTTGCCGGTCAGCACCAGCAGCAGGCCGCATTCATTCGGGGAATTGGCGATGCGTTCGTCGATCACGGCTTTTTTGCGCAGCATGCGCGCCAGATGGCGTTCGTCACGATCGGGAGTATCAGTCATGGGGGAGCTCTCCGTTGAGGCTGGATAACGGCGGGCAGGCACAAGAATAGACGGCAAGAAGCCTGGCATCGCCCACCGTGATGCCGCTGAATGGATCAGGCCGGTCTCCGGGCTCATGAGCGGCGCTTCGCCTGACTGCGCGCCTTCCCATATCGACATTCGACACAGTGGCTCAAGGCGCAGCCTTCACTCATTTACCGTTGCGGGGGCAGCGCCGGGATCGTGGTTGTTCATGAGTTGAACGAGCGCACACACCGGCTTCCCTGTTTCACTCTGTCGACCGACGCCACAGAGCACCTGAAACAAGCCGCGAAGGTTAGAGGGTTGGGGGTGGAGCGTCAATTAAAGCCGGGAGACCGCCGGGCGAATAACTGCCGCCGATCAATAAAATGACGCCAATCTTGTGCCACACTCTCAGCAGTGATATCAAAGCGCCACAACCTGACAACACAATAACAAGGGTGAGCCACATGCAAGGCATGACCATCAGCAATCCGAAGCTGGAATTCCTGCGCCCGGTGCTGGAGCGCTGGTTTGACTGTATCGACCGCTACAACGCGGTGCGCGGCGATAACGACACGCCTTACTGGTACGACGAAAAAGCCAACCTCGGCTTGCTCTCGGCTGCCGCGTGGATGGCGGAAATGGTCACGCTGCAGAACACCCCCACCCGCAAACAAAACGAGGAAGGCGAACGCAACGCCCGCGCCGACCTGTTCATCGCCTCCAGTGAAGAGCGCGCCTACCTTCAAGCCACGCAACGCTGGCCACGGGTCAACAGCTTGAACCTGACCCAGGCCCTGGCCGATATCACCAGCGACGCCAAGCGCATCAGCTACGCCAGCGACCTGAAACTCGGCTGCCTGTTCGTCGCCCCGCAAAAGGCCCAGCACGGTGCCACGCCGGAAGAACTCCAGGACATGGTCGACGACCTGCAAAAGGAACACAGCTGCGCGGTCGCCTGGTATTTCCCCTACGCCTACCGCAAGTTGCGCAACGAAGCGGGCAACTATCATCCCGGCATCGCCGTACTGTTCAAGGAAGCCCGCGGCTGACCGGTTGAACCATCGCGGGTTTGCACTTCTCTATTGATCAGGTCACTGCATTTATAGGGAAGATCAGCATGCACAAGCCCCTGCTCGTTCTCGTCATCGCCCTCACAGGAGGGCTCCCTGCCTGCAGCGAGACCTCCACCCTGCAAGTCTCCGACGGCACCGGCCCGTCCCCTCAACTGCCAGAACCGAACAAGACCCTGATCCCGACAGTGAACATCGCCCCGGCGATCGGCTGGCCGGACGGCGCGAAACCCACGGCAGCGGCGGGAACGCAAGTGGCGGCATTTGCTGAAAACCTCGATCACCCGCGCTGGCTGTACGTGCTGCCGAACGGTGACGTGCTTGTCGCCGAAACCAATGCGCCACCCAAACCCGACGATGGCAAAGGCGTTAGAGGCTGGGTCATGAAGAAAGCCATGGGCCGCGCCGGTGCCGGCGTCCCGAGCCCGAACCGCATCACGTTGCTGCGGGACAAAGACCACGACGGCATCGCCGAAACTCGCACGGTGTTTCTGGAAAACCTCAATTCGCCCTTCGGCATGACATTGGTCGGCAATGACCTGTATGTCGCCGACACGGACCGCTTGCTGCGATTTCACTACGAGGACGGCGCCACGACCATCAAGTCGCCGCCGATCAAAGTGGTTGATCTGCCGGGCGGCACGCTGAATCACCACTGGACCAAAAACGTGATCGCCAGCAAGGACGGCAGCAAGCTGTACGTCACGGTGGGCTCCAACAGCAACGTCGCCGAAAACGGCATGGATCAGGAAGAAGGTCGCGCGGCGATCTGGGAAGTGGATCGCGCCACCGGCAAGCATCGGATTTTCGCCTCGGGCCTGCGCAATCCCAACGGCATGGCCTGGGAACCGCGGAGCGGCGCGTTGTGGACGGCGGTCAACGAGCGGGATGAAATCGGCAGCGACCTGGTGCCGGACTACATCACCTCGGTCAAGGACGGCGGGTTCTATGGCTGGCCTTACAGTTATTACGGTCAGCACGTCGACATTCGCGTCGAGCCGCAAAACCCGGACCTGGTGGCCAAGGCCATTGCTCCGGACTACGCGGTCGGCCCGCATACCGCCTCACTGGGCCTGACGTTCGCTGAAGGCAACAGGCTGCCAGCGCAATTCAAGGAAGGCGCGTTCATTGGCCAGCATGGTTCATGGAACCGCAAGCCGCACAGTGGTTACAAAGTGATTTTCGTGCCGTTCAGTGCCGGCAAACCGAACGGAAGCCCGGTTGATGTGCTCACAGGTTTCCTCAATGACGAGGAAAAAGCCATGGGCCGGCCGGTGGGTGTGGTGATTGATCAGCAGGGTGATTTGCTGGTGGCGGATGATGTGGGGAATAAGGTGTGGCGGGTGTCGGCAACCCAGTAACTACGCCACACACACACCCTGTAGGAGCAAGCTTGCTCGCGATAGCGGTGCATCAGGCAACATCAATGTGGATGTACTGCCCTTATCGCGAGCAGGCTCGCTCCCACAGGGATCAGCGTTACCGCTTGCGGCAGAGGGTTAAACCATCGCCCAGCGGCAACAACGACAGATCCACACGCGAGTCATCCTTCAAGGCACAGTTGAGCGCCTGGATAGCGCGGGTGTCTGCGCTTTCGGGATTCGGCTCCAACACCCGCCCGCTCCACAGGGTGTTATCAAACACCGCCAGACCACCAACGCGCAGCAGACGCAACGCGTGCTCCAGATAGGCCGGATAGTTGGCCTTGTCGGCATCAATGAAAATCAAATCGAATTGACCGGGTTGATCCAGCCGAGCCAGGGTTTCCAGCGCGGGCGCCAAGCGCAGGTCAATTCGTTCGGCAACGCCCGCTTCCTTCCAGTAACGGAGCGCCGTGGCGTTGTAGTCGCCGGGGATATCACAGCAAATCAGCGAACCGTCATCCGGCAATGCCGCCGCCATGCACAAGGCGCTGTAACCGGTGAAGGTGCCGACTTCCAGCAAACGCCTCGCACCGGTGAGTTTCACCAGCAATGCGAGGAACTGCCCCTGCTCCGGCGCCACCTGCCAGCGCGCCATCGGCAGCGCCTGGGTTTCATCGCGCAAACGCTTGAGCAGCGGCGTTTCCCTCAGGGAAACGTCGAGCAGGTATTGATACAGGGAATCGTCGAGATTGAGTGTGCGGGCGGTCATGACGACCTCTGCGAACTAGGGGTTACGCGCCAAATGCTCGGGTTGCAGAACACGCTTGGCGCTCAGGTAAGCTTTCTGCCAATACGCTTTGGACAAGCTGTCGAGCTTCACCGTGCCGCCAGTGGCTGGCGCATGCACGAAACGGCCTTCGCCAACGTAGATCCCGGCGTGGCTGACCTGCGAGCCGCCATTGGTGGCGAAGAAAACCAGGTCGCCGGTTTGCAAGCCTTCCTTGCCGACATTGGCTGCCTGCATGCTGATCATCTCGCGCGTGGTGCGTGGCAAGGAAATGCCCGTCACGTCACGGTAGACATAACCGATCAGGCCACTGCAATCGAACCCGGAATCTGGCGTATTGCCGCCCCAGCGATAAGGCGTGCCCACGAGGCCCAAGGCGCGAAACAACACGTCTTCCGCCTCAGGCGAAAAGGGTTGCGCGGAGCCGAAGACAATGGGGGCGCGAACCACCGGCGCAGGTGGCGGTGTGCGGCTGGCGCAGGCACTGAGCAGCGCTGCGAAGAACATGAGTGCGAGGCGGGCCGACATCGTCATAAGCAGAACATCCTGATCTGGCTGCGGCTTTTTCCACCGGAAGGGCAGAAAAGAAAACCGCCTGCGCAGGACGCAGGCGGTTTGCCATCAATAATAGATCAGGATTCTAGCGGGTACGCGGCAAACTTCAAGTAAGACTTTAAGTTCGCCTTACAAACTGTCCGCCTACTCTGTTGCAGAGAGGCCGTTGCCGCCACTGATGTGGCGACAGGCTGGACAATTACTTGCGTGCCGTGACCACGGTCGGGGCCATCGCGAGTGCGCGCTTGGCTTCGATGAAGGTTTTGCTCCAGTAGCTGTCGCCCAGGCTATCGACCCGGACACCACCGCTTTTGCGGCTGCTGGAGTGGATGAACTGGTTGTCACCCAGGTAGATCCCGGCGTGACTGACACGACCGCGGCGACCATTGGTGGCGAAGAACAGCAGATCGCCCGGCTTGAGCGCGCTACGGGATACCAGTGGCGCGTCAACGTTGATCATTTCGCGAGTGGAGCGCGGCAGGTTCATGCCGGCCTCTTCACGAAACAGATAACCGATGAAGCCGCTGCAATCGAAGCCAGCCTCGGAGGTGCCGCCGAAACGGTAACGGGTACCGATCAGGGACATGCCACGCTCGAGGATGCTGTCGGCCAGAACCGGAAGCTGGTAGGACTTGCCGTCGGCGAAGTCTGCCAGTTCTTTATCGGTGGCCAGCTCTTCCTGGAAAAGAACGGAAGAAGATTGCGCGGTAACTGAATTTTTAACCTGCTGTTGTTGCTCTTGCTGGGACACTGGAGAGTGAGCAGCGCAACCGAACAACAGGGTGACGAGTGCGAGAGGCACGAGGGGTGCGAAGCGATTTAGCATGGGCACGACCGTGGCTGATAGTTGTAAAGAAGCCGAGACTATGCCCGCTATCAACCTCATTTGCAAATTCAATCGAACTTTATGTGACTTCTTGGTTTCGCGTTTACATCTAAGCGCTTAAGCCCCATTTAGACGCTCGCGCAGCCTGCCCCGTGCAGGAAAGCGGATTTTGTGGCGCCTGAAATATGCCGCAGCCCCTGAAAAACCTGGGCCTTACCAGCCCAACGTTTCTTTCAGGAACGGAATGGTCAGCTTGCGCTGAGCTTGAAGGGAGGCCTGATCGAGACGCTCAAGCAGCTCGAACAACGCGCTCATGCTGCGAGTACCGCGAGTCAAAATAAAATGGCCGACTTCGTCGGTCAGGTGCAGGCCGCGACGGGATGCACGCAGTTGCAAGGCACGCAATTTGTCTTCGTCGGATAGCGGTCGCATCTGGAAGATCAGCGCCAGGGTCAGACGGGATTTCAGGTCCGCCAGCTTCACCGGCAATTCTCGCGGCGAGGTCGATGCCGCAATCAGCAAACGCCGACCGCTGTCACGCAGGCGATTGAACAGATGGAACAACGCCTCTTCCCAATCCGCGCGCCCGGCAACCGCTTGCAAGTCGTCGAGGCAGACCAGTTCGTATTGTTCGAGGTTGTCGAGGATTTCGATACCGCGATCCAGCAGCTCGGCCAACGGCAAGTACACCGCTGGCTCCCCCAACTGTTCAAAGCGCAGACAGGCCGCCTGCAGCAGATGCGTACGCCCTACCCCGTCCTTGCCCCAGAGATAAATCAGGCTTTCGGTCCAGCCGGCGTCGGCTTCGCAAAGCCGCTCGACATAGCCGAGTGCAGCGGCATTGGCGCCTGGGTAGTAATTGATAAAGGTAGCGTCATCACGCAGACGCACACCTAGGGGCAGCTGAATCGGTTTCATGCTGACTGAACAGTTCCAAAGGAACCGTTAGTGGCCTCTGTGTAAAGTTTGCGAAGTTTATACCCGTGACGCTGACCGCACAATGCGACAGACCATAAGCAAAATCAAAGGTTTGCGTTATCGCACCGGTTTTATGACTGTTTCTTTGGCGGCGCATGTGACAGCCACGCAAGGGATACGGGTCAGCCTGGCACTGAACCAGGCCGCCCGCGACGGACCATCAGCGAACCTTACAGCTCAGGTTCATCGACGCCACTGTAGATATCAGAATCTTTATACAAATCATGCACATGGCGCACCAGCACCATGATCACCGCCGCCACCGGGAGTGCCAGCAGCACGCCGGTAAAACCGAACAGTTCACCGCCGGCCAAAATCGCAAAGATCACCGCCACCGGATGCAGGCCGATCCGGTCACCCACCAGCAACGGCGTCAGCACCATGCCTTCCAGCGCCTGGCCAACCATGAATACCGCAACGATGCCAATCATCGGGTACAGGTCGCCACCAAACTGGAACAGGCCGGCAATCAACGCCGCGCCAATCCCGATGACAAACCCCATGTACGGCACAATCGCCGCCAGACCGGCGATCATCCCGATCAACAGCCCCAGCTCGAGCCCTACCAGCATCAGGCCCGCCGAATAGATCACACCCAGCGCCACCATGACCAGCAGTTGCCCGCGTACGAACGCCCCCAGCACTTCATGGCATTCGCCGGCCAGAATCACGACGCGCTCTTCACGAGCGCGGGGCAACAGGCTGCGGATCTTGGCCATCATCACGTCCCAGTCCCGCAGCAGGTAAAAGCTCACCACCGGGATCAGCACCAGATTGGCCAGCCAACCGATCAACGCAAGGCCGGAAGCGGTCGCCTGACTCAACACCATGCCGACAATGTCGGTGGTCTGGCCCATGTGTTCGCTGATTGCCGCCTTGAGTTTGTCGAATTTCCAGAAGCCATCCGACAGCCCGAACTTCGATTGCGCCCACGGCAATGCAGTGTGCTGCAACCAGTCGAGCATCTGTGGCGCCAGTTCATACAAGCGGAACAACTGCTTGGCGAGCATCGGCACCAGCACCAGCAACAACGTGGTGAAAATCAAAGAGAACAACGCGAACACCGCCACCACGCCCCACGTCCGCGAGAGCCCGGCCTTTTCCAGGCGATCCACCAGCGGGTCGAACAAGTAGGCCAACAACAGCGCCACCAGGAACGGCGTCAGAATCGGATGCAACAGCCAGATAAACGCGCAGAGCAGAACCACTCCACCCAACCAGAACCAACGCCGCGTATCGGCCATGTACCACTCCATATGCATCTATATAAAGAAAGAAAACCTTACCAACGGAAACGCAGTTGCGGCACCGGTGCAGGCGTTGGCGCAACAGCGGGCGCCGAACCCTGGACCACCGGCTGAACAGGCGCCGTCGGAGCCGGTGCCTCACCCGCCGGAACCTCCTGCAACTTCGCCAGCGACAACTGCGAGCGCAACTGCTCGGCGCTGCCATTGACCCGGTAGAGAACACGGTTACCGTCAACACTTTGCAGACGCGCGCCAAACGGCTCAAGCAAACGCCCAAGCGTTGCATAGTGCTCCAGGTTCATGCCCTGCACTTCCAGCAGCTGCTCACCCGAAGTACCTGGCTTGACCACAAACCGTGGCGCCAGACGCTGACTGACCGCTAGCAGCACCGCGTCAGCCACAGCGGCCTGATCCGCGCCCTGCACGCTGCCCGCCTCCTTCTGATCGCCCAGCCACAAATGCCATTTGGCCTGCCACTGACCGCCCTCTTCCCGGGCATGCACCGCCAGCAAGGCATCGGCGTTGTAACGTTCCGATGCACCGCGCAGTGGCGCTGCATCCGTACCCTCCAGATTCGGTGCGGTGGCGACCAATTGCTCACTCAAGTCCGCCAATGGCAGACGCAGCGGCAGACCACGATGTTGTGCGGCACGACGTAGCGGCGCAGCAGCGGCCTGGCCATCACCGACCAGACTCGAACCTTCCGTTGAATCATTCAACCACCAACCGAGGATCGACGGCCGATTCGCCCCCCACAGCGACAGCCCGGCACGGCGCAACGCCTGCTCGGTGGAAGCCGGGTCGAAATCGACTTTCAGCACTTCCGGCGGGCCGGCGTCGAAGCCGTACTGACTGATGATCTGCTGCGGGTCCTTGCGGACCGCCGCCAACCCCGGACTTTGCGCCGCCTTGGGGTCGCCGGTCAGGCGCAATACCAGCGTGTCGAGCGCACGCTGAGTGGCTTGATCGCGCTCTTCAGGCACCTGACTGGTGACTGGCTCGCGCACCTGATAAAAGCCTTTTACGGTTTCGGCATGACTCGCCAGGCTGACCAGGGACAAACAACCCACAAACAATGATCTGAAAAAACGCATGGAGGATTCCTGACGACAAGAGCGGCTGGAACTGACCGCATGAAGACAATCGAGCAAGGCTGTGACCATCGCCCGACGCAAAACATTCACACGTCCCGGTTAAGTTTTTCGCACTGCCATAACGATAGACGGTTAATCGCGATACCTTATACAGCCAAGCGGGAGACGACCAACACGGGCAATTACGGTTTTTTTGTATCGATATGCCCCTGCTGTCGGCCTGAGGATGGCCGCTGCCCCTCAAGCCTGATAAAATCGCGCGCCTTCGCAGACCGGCAACAGCCGGGCACTCTGAAATTCGCGTAAGGCACATGCCCTTCGTTTGTTTCGGCGGTCCCACTGGACCCGGTCGTTACCCCTGAATCCCCCCTAAAGGCCTGGATCATGAGCAAGCAACCCTCCCTGAGCTACAAGGACGCCGGTGTAGACATCGACGCCGGTGAAGCATTGGTCGAACGCATCAAGAGCGTCGCCAAGCGCACTGCGCGCCCGGAAGTCATGGGCGGCCTGGGCGGTTTCGGCGCCCTCTGCGAAATCCCGGCCGGCTACAAGCAGCCTGTGCTGGTTTCCGGCACCGACGGCGTCGGCACCAAGCTGCGCCTGGCGCTGAACCTGAACAAACACGACAGCATCGGCATTGACCTGGTCGCCATGTGCGTGAACGACCTGGTGGTCTGCGGCGCCGAGCCGTTGTTCTTCCTCGACTACTACGCCACCGGCAAACTCAACGTCGAAACCGCGACCCAGGTCGTGACCGGTATCGGCGCAGGCTGCGAACTGTCCGGCTGCTCCCTGGTCGGCGGCGAAACCGCTGAAATGCCTGGCATGTACGAAGGCGAAGACTACGACCTGGCCGGTTTCTGCGTCGGCGTCGTAGAGAAGTCCGAAATCATCGACGGTTCGAAAGTCGCTGCCGGCGATGCCCTGCTCGCCCTGCCGTCTTCCGGCCCGCACTCCAACGGCTACTCGCTGATCCGCAAGATCATCGAAGTGTCGGGTGCCGACATCGAAAACATCCAGCTCGACGGCAAACCGCTGACCGACCTGCTGATGGCCCCGACCCGCATCTACGTGAAGCCGCTGTTGAAGCTGATCAAGGAAACCGGCGCGGTCAAAGCCATGGCCCACATCACCGGTGGCGGCCTGCTGGACAACATCCCGCGTGTACTGCCAAAAGGCGCTCAAGCGGTGGTTGACGTGGCGAGCTGGAACCGCCCTGCCGTGTTCGACTGGCTGCAAGAGAAAGGCAACGTCGACGAAAACGAAATGCACCGCGTACTGAACTGCGGCGTCGGCATGGTGATCTGCGTGGCTCAAGAGCACGTTGAAACCGCGCTGAACGTACTGCGCGAAGCTGGCGAGCAACCTTGGGTCATTGGTCAGATCGCCACCGCTGCCGAAGGCGCAGCCCAGGTAGAACTGAAGAACCTCAAGGCTCATTAATGTCCGTCACCTGTGATGTGGTGGTGCTGCTGTCCGGCACCGGCAGTAACTTGCAGGCCTTGATCGACAGCACGCGGACCGGCGACAGCCCGGTCCGCATCGCTGCGGTGATATCCAACCGCGCCGACGCCTACGGCCTGCAACGCGCCAGGGAGGCGGGTATCGACACCCGCTCCCTGGATCACAAGGCTTTCGAAGGCCGCGAAGCCTTCGATGCCGCGCTGATCGAACTGATCGACGCTTTCAATCCCAAACTCGTGGTCCTGGCCGGTTTCATGCGCATCCTCAGCGCTGACTTCGTGCGCCACTACGCGGGTCGCCTGCTCAACATCCATCCCTCGCTGCTGCCCAAATACAAAGGGTTACACACTCATCAGCGCGCGCTGGAGGCCGGCGATACTGAACACGGCTGTTCCGTGCACTTTGTCACCGAGGAACTCGATGGCGGACCACTGGTCGTACAGGCAGTAATACCGGTAGAGTTGCACGATTCGCCGCAGAGTCTGGCGCAGCGAGTTCATACCCAGGAACACCTGATCTACCCGATGGCCGTACGCTGGTTTGCGGAAGGTCGCTTATCACTCGGTGAACAAGGTGCTTTACTGGATGGCAAGTTACTCGCGGCCAGTGGCCACTTGATTCGAACCTAGGAGATTTTATGCGTCGCGCCCTGCTCTTCGCTTGCGCTCTGCTTGCCCTGCCTTTCGCGCAGGCTGCGGAACTTCAACCCTTCTCCGCCAGCTACACCGCCGACTGGAAGCAGCTGCCCATGAGCGGCACCGCCGAGCGCAGCCTGACCAAGGAAGCCAACGGCGTCTGGAAGCTCAGCTTCAAGGCATCGATGATGATCGCCAGCCTGACCGAAGAAAGCACCCTGACCCTGGACAAGGACACCCTGCTGCCACAGTCCTACCACTTTGAGCGCGGTGGCCTGGGTAAATCCAAGAAGGCTGACCTGGATTTCGACTGGACCACCAAAATGGTTACCGGCACCGATCGCGGCGACGCGGTCAAGATCCCGCTCAACCGTGGCATGGTCGACAAATCCACTTACCAGTTGGCCCTGCAGCATGACGTGGCCGCCGGCAAGAAAAGCATGAGCTATCAGGTGGTCGATGATGGTGAAGTCGATACTTATGACTTCCGCGTGCTGGGTTCGGAAAAGGTCGACACCAAAGCTGGCCAGATCGACGCGATCAAGGTCGAGCGCGTGCGCGACCCGACACAAAGCAAGCGCATCACCGTACTGTGGTTCGCCAAGGATTGGGATTACCTGCTGGTTCGCCTGCAACAGGTCGAGACTGACGGCAAGGAGTACAACATCATGCTCCTGGACGGCAAGGTCAACGGCAAGGCTGTCAAAGGCAGCTGATCCGGATTGATACGAAAGCCCCGCCAATGCGGGGCTTTTTTTTGCCTTGAAAAAGTAGCGGCTCAAACCTGTAGGAGCGAGACCGGCTTGCCGGCGAAGGCTCTATGTCAGGCGATGGTTTTTTTGATGGTGTACATATCCATTGCTGCGGTAACGGCGGCTATTGGTTTCGCCCTTACGGCGAGTCACTTGGAGAAGCGCCAAGTAACCAAACGCTCTTGCCCCTTTCGTTCGG